>JAFAKL010000207.1 GCA_019235445.1 Verrucomicrobiota bacterium
GGGGTGGGGTGACGGGGTGGCGTCTTTGCGAAGCAACGGGGCAGGCCCTTGGTTTGTGTCGGGGCCTTCAGGCACGGGGTGTGGTCTCCGGCGATCTGATAATCCACCTTTCAGACTGCTCGATCATCTTGACAATCTGGGCGATGATTTTGTCGCAAGCGTCATCCAGTTCATCGAAGATTTCTTCGTTAAAATACCTCTGTCGGAAAGCAATCTCGACATGGACCTGGGTTTCGCCGGCTTCAGTCTTCGCGTCATTCAGTTTCAAAACAAATGCAGCTTGATAGCGTCTCCTTCTCCAGGCTTCAGCGAGATTCGCGCAAACCGATCGAGAAGATCGCCTGACCTGATCGGTCAACGTGTATCTCTCCTCGATCGGAAAATCTTTCGTCAGTTCGAAAATCCGCAGCACCAGTGCCCATCGCTTCTTGGTAGACATCCAATTCTCGAAAATGTTTGACCGAGGCCATAACATTGTTTTCAAGTGTACTACCCCCTCGTCCTGTAACACTCCATCTCTATCTTACAAAACACATTCGCCCTTTACGCCGACACGACTTCACGTTCCCCTTTTAACGCCGATCCCCCGGCCCGATTCCCCCCACACGCCGAACCGCCGAACCGCCGATCCGCCGACACGTTTCTCCTACCGCTGCTCCACTCCGAAATCCCTCAAGGCTCCCTGGACCTGCGCTTCGGCATCGATCAGGAAATTCGCGCTCGAAACGACGCGCTCTCCTTCCCGCAAGCCGCCCGTCACTTCATAGTAGCTCTCCTGATTCGGGTCTGTGAGATCAACAAACTGCCGGCCAACCTGGATAAAGCGAGGTTGCAGTCTGCCAGACCCCCTGTCGACAAACGCCACCATGCGCAATCCCGTCGGTAGAACCGCATCAGAGGGAATGGTGAGTCCTTTACCGGCGTCAATATGGGCAATGACATTGGCGAACATGCCGGGCCGCAGCTGACCATCGGAGTTCGGAATATTGATCCGAGCCATGGCAGTGCGTTTTACCGGGTCGATGGATGGACTGAGAACGGCTATTTTCCCTTCGAATGGATGATCGGGGAGAGCGGGCAGAGAGACGGTCACTGGGTGGCCTTCTCGCAAAAGTCCTACCTCATTCTCGTAAAAATTCGCCCAGAGCCATAAATTGGAGACGTCTAGCACGGTCACCAACTTGTCTCCAGGCTTCACTCCCATGCCGATCCTGATCGGCACCTCGCTCACTACACCGTCGACGGCGGAACGGACAACAAGTCGATCGGTGAGTTGACCCGTACGCTCCAGTTCGGAAATCTCGCTCGGGTCGACATTGAGAAGAAGCAAGCGACGCCGCGCAGCTTCAATCAGCGGTTCCATCGAGGCCGGGGTGACGCTTCCGTTGACCTGCACTTTGAGCAAGTTAGCCAACTCCTGCTCCGGGGCGCGAAGATCGGGACTGTAAATCGTCATCAGGGGCTGCCCAGACCTAACACGCTCGCCGGGTGAAGTGACCTGTAACCCCTCAACGTAGCCGTCCACACGAGCCACGCAGTCGAAGACCTGCGCCTGGTCGGCCTCTAAGGTTCCCACGGAGCGAATGTCAAATTGCATGTGCCTGCGCCTGACCTCGGTGTAGGTGACACCGATCTGCTGCTGGCGTTGGATCGGGACCATGAATTCGCCGGGTTTGGACGAAACCTCCTTTCGCCGCGTCACAGGAACCAGGTCCATCCCGCAAATCGGGCATTTCCCTGGGGTCTCGGAGTGCACCGAGGGGTGCATTGTGCATGTCCAATAATCGACATCAGCGCCAGCGATCGGCTTGGCCGGTTTAGAGCAAGCCGCGAGCATCATCAGCATCGCAATCCGTAAAATGTGGCAAGCCGTCCGTTGAAGGCGGTGCCTATCGATCAGCTGGCGGACCTCATCGATTTTACATTCGTGACCGAGAATTTGGTCGAGGTTGCCCCAAGCCTCAAGGGGAAATCGTTTCCGCAACCGAGAAGAACTCAGTGCACCGGCTCCCTGGATCCCTGCATATCCTTGCTTCTTCAGCCTCGCCACCAAGCGAGGCCGAGATGTTTTTTTGTTGCGCGTGGTCTAGAAAAGCAAAAGCTTTTCCGGCACGTAAATCACGTCGCCTCCAGAACAATAGATCGCGGGGATAGGCTTACCCTTCATGACTGCTCTCAAGTCGATGACCTGCGTTGCGTGTTGGCCTTTCACAATGCGAATGAGGGATACCTTTTTCAGGTCTGCCTCCGGAGTGAATCCTCCGGCCTCCATGATGGCCTCAAGCACGGTCGCCGGCCGTTCAAAGAGAATTTTTCCGGGCTTTTGCACGGCGCCTGAGACGACCACCGGCACTGCCCTGGTATCAAGTGTAACAAGAACTTCGTTATCCTGAAGCTGAGGCTTATAAAGACGCGCCAACTCTTCCTGGAGCTGACCAACCGTCTTTCCAGCCGCAGTAACTTCACCGATCAGCGGCAGACTGAGTGTTCCGTCCGCCCCGATTTTTTGCGTCTGGTTCAGCTCCGGAGCCGCCGGAAAGGATACCCTGACGGTATCCCCGGCCACCAGAAAGGTAGGGGTTTGACTAGTCAATTGGACCGGAGCCTTTGGCGTCGATTGGCAACCAGTGCATAAAAGGAGGATGAGAGCAGCCAGTTTTAAACAGCTATTTTGTCTGAATCCATTTCGCATAAACGCTCTTTTACAACCCTCTTCCCAGCGTTCCGCACCCGCCCCGGCCGGCTAGCCAATCCTTTGCAGCACTGATTTTGGGCTGATTAGTAGTTGACTGATTCTTAAGGGTTGACTGCGGGTGCTGTCCAGTACGTTTTACGGCGATCCCAGCGGATTTCGCCAAAAAGAAATCGCTCATCGCACAGACTCCGGCCGTATTCGACATCGCAGGACCGACAAAACACTTTTCATTTTGGTACTCAGGTCAGCGCAGCAAAGCCGGAAGCCGCGCAGAAGCGCAAAGAGTTGTTATGGATTTCGGCGCAATGCCTCCACGTACGATAAATGACGGTTTTTTGCATTTTTTGGCTGGAATTGATTTTTTTTTGCATTTTTTGCCTTCAAAGACTTGCCAGATGTCGTGAATACGCATAAAACCATCACCCATGTGCAAAAATATGATTGTCAGTAGTGCCGGTGCGAGAAGGAACTCGCGCTGGGTTTCGCGAGGGATCGCTCGTCTCATTCCGATGCCTCTGCCAAGGGCGGCGGCAGTCTTGGATAGTTTTTGTCTTGCCATCGCGGACGTAGCCTCTGGCCGTTCGATCTAAGCGAACTCGCCTTTTACGCAGCTTCCTTTCGGGTCGGTTCCGCCGACACAACCCTTTTACGCCCATGCCTCGATGGCCGATGCAGATCGATTTCGCATCAGGGTCGTCGGTACAAAAAACAATGATTACCCCTGGAATTCCAAAGATGAGACGATTTCCGTTCTTAGGCCATCTAAAACAATCAGCGATTGCTGGATTGTCAGCGCTCGCTCTGTTCTCTCTCTGTGCCGTTGCGATGTCGGCAACTCCCAGCTATGTCCAAGGCAACTACGCCGTTCCGCAAACGACAGAATCAACTATTCCCGTTCCGTACACGGCAGTGCAGACCGCTGGGAATTTGAATGTCGTGATCGTCGGCTGGAACGATTCGACTGCTTACGTCAGTTCGGTAACAGATTCCAAGGGCAACAAGTACCAGTTGGCGGTCGGACCCATGGTCACGGGGTCGATCTCGCAGTCTATTTACTATGCGAAAAATATTTCGGCGGCCGCGGCCTCCGAGAACGTCGTGACGGTAACGTTCAGCACGACGGCCCAATACCCAGACATCCGAATACTGGAATACAGCGGGATAGATCCCCTCAATTCGGTGGACACGGCCGTTGGGGCGACCGGCGACAGCCAGACGAGCACCAGCGGAGCTGTGAACACCACGAACGCCACGGATCTATTGGTCGGGGCTAATACCACACAGTCAGAGACGACCGGTAGCGGCGACGGATTCACCCAGCGATTGCTGACGGTTCCTGACGGGGACATCGCGGAAGATGAGCTTGTCACGACAATTGGCTCCTACAGCGCCACCGCGCCACTCAATGGACAATCGGGGTGGGTGATGCAAATGGTAGCTTTCCGGGCGGCGACAGCCCCGACTCCGACGCCTACGCCCACACCGGCCCCATCGGCTCTCTCCTATGTTCAAGGCAACTATGCAGTACCGCAGACGCCCAAGACGACGGTCACGGTGCCCTATACGGCAGTACAGAAGCAAGGCGATCTGAACGTTATCATTGTGGGATGGAACGATTCAAACGCTACGGTCGCCTCCTTGCAGGACTCCAAGGGAAATGATTATGAATTGGCGGTTGGGCCGAATGTAGTGAATGGCGTGCTCTCGCAGCTAATTTATTACGCGAAGAACATATCGGCGGCGGACGCCGGCGCGAACGTTGTAACATTAACATTCAACGGAGCAGCCAACTCTGCGGACATTCGTATCCTCGAGTACAGCGGGGTCGATCCGGTCAATCCATTGGATACGGCCGTTGGCGCAACAGGCAACAGCGCGACGAGCAGCAGCGGCCATGGGAGTACCACGAACGCCCGGGATCTTTTGGTAGGAGCGAACACTCAAGTGGCGGCGACCACGGGGGCTGGCAACGGGTTCACGGCACGAATGCTGACCAACTCTGACGGGGACATCGCGGAAGATGAGATCGTTACCGCACCCGGTTCCTACAGTGCCGATGCGCCGCTCAACAATGCGAACTGGTGGGCCATGCAAATGGTAGCTTTCCGCGCAGCAAGCTCGACTCCAAACCCTACGCCCTCGCCCACCCCAAAACCCACGCCTACTCCTTCGCCCACACCGAATCCGAGTCCTACCCCTTCGCCAACGCCTACCCCTACCCCTACTCCTAAACCAACTCCGACAACCTCTCCGACTCCCGTAGAAAGCGTCACGTTGGACTGGGATGCTAATCCATCGACCGGCGACCCCGGCACGAATACGGTTGGGTACCGGATCCATCTGGGACTTTCCAGTGGAGATTACACGCAGACCACCACGCTCGGGAACGTCACTACGGTGACCCTCTCCAATCTGGTCAGCGGGACTACGTACTATTATGTGGTGACTGCCTATAACAGCGCCGGTCTCGATAGCGCGCCGTCCAACGAAGTCTCTTACACGGCTCCATAACTCACCGGCCCAACGGCCGCCGCGGATCGAAGTTCGCATCAGCGCGCTGCCGGGTCCCAGCAATAAACAGTTAGCCCAGAAAGTAAATATGAGAAAATCTACGCTCCTGTGTCTTCTGAAAAAATTAGCGATTCCCGCAGTGTTACCGATAATTCTGTTCGCTCCCGGTGCTGTTGCGGGTTCCACGACAATCAAATATATCCAAGGCAACTACGCGGTGCCCCAAACAGCGGAAACGAGTGTAAAGGTACAGTTTGCCGCGGCGCAGACTGCAGGGGACCTGAATGTCGTGATCGTCGGATGGAACGATTCGAGCGCGGTTGCCAGTTCGGTGAAGGATTCGAAGGGCAACGTCTATCAGTTGGCTGTGGGACCGGCGGTGACGGGTCAACTGTCGCAGGCCATCTACTACGCAAAGAACGTGGTGGCCGCCCGGGCCGGCTCTAATACCGTGACGGTGACATTCAATCGAGCGGCTGTTGCCCCGGACATTCGAGTTATCGAATATAGCGGGATTGATCCGACCAGTCCTGTAGACACGATCGTGGGAGCGATCGGCAACAGCGCCACCAGCAGCAGCGGTACTGCGCAGACCACCCATGCACCGGACTTGTTGGTGGCGGCTAATACTCAGTCGGAAGTGACCACGGGCCCCGCAGGAGGTTTCACGGAACGGCTGCTGACAAAACCGGACGGCGATATCGCCGAAGACGAGATAGTGACGGCGCCCGGTTCCTATAGCGCCGGGGCGCCGCTCAATGATGCGGGCGGGTGGGTGATGCAAATGGTGGCTTTCCGTGCTGCGGGCTCCACGGCTCCGCCTGGAGTTGACAGTGCCACGCTGGCTTGGAATGCGGATGCACCGACCAGCAATCCGGCCACCAACCCGGTCGGGTACCGGTTGCATACGGGCACGACCAGCGGCCGATACACGCAGACCACCACACTCGGGAGCGTCACCACGACCACAGTCTCGAACCTGGTCAGGGGCACTACCTACTATTGGGTGGTCACTGCTTACAACAGTGCCGGCGCCGACAGTCCGCCCTCCCAAGAGATCTCTTACAAAGCCCCCTAGCCCGAAAAAATCATCAGCCAAAGCGCTGGTGATTGTTTCCCGCTCAGACTCTCTCGTCTGCCACCCTCAATAAATACTTCCCGTAGCCGCTTTTCTCCCACTTTTTTCCGAGCATGACAAGTTGCTCTCGCGTGATAAGCCCCCGATCAAAGGCGATTTCCTCCGGACAGGCGATGCGCAGCCCCTGACGGTTCTCCAGCGTCTGCACGAACATGGACGCCTCAATCAGACTATCGTACGTGCCCATGTCGAACCAGGCGAAACCGCGACCCATCCGCTTCACCTGAAGCTGATCCCGTTCAAGATAGGCGGTGATGACGTCGGCGATTTCCAATTCGCCGCGTCCGGAAGGCTTGACTTGAGGTCAGCAGCAATCGCGCTCTGATCAAAAAAGTAAAGACCTGTCACCGCCCAGTTTGAGCGTGGCCGGCCAGGCTTCTCTTCAATTGCGGCTGATCACCCGGCGTAGTAACAAAGAGGATCTCGGTAATCCCGGCGAGCATCAGCACACTCAGGGGATAATAGATCATCGGTTTGTCGTAGACCGGCATGAGCTGTTTAGAAGAGGCTAACGTCAAAGGATACAGCCTGGTGCCACGGCCGGCGGCGAGGATAATGCCTTTCATAGGAGCCGGCAGGCGTACTTCCGAGCCTTTCCCGAACGAAGTTTCTTTTCATCCAAAATGAGACAGGCCGTGGCGAAACGCCTGGAAGATCCTGAATTTAGGCGCCTGGTAGATCAGACGAAAAAAGCCCGGGTGCGGCGCTAACAACGGAGCAAAGGCATCATCCTCCGGCGGAAGGTAGT
>JAFAKL010000031.1 GCA_019235445.1 Verrucomicrobiota bacterium
TTATCGCAGCGGCAGGGAGGTGCCGTGACGCATTTATCCCGGAGGGATTAAAACGAGGGTAGCCTGGCACGAAGTGCCTGGAAAAAAGAAATAAGACGCCTCTAGTCCCGGAGGGACGGTTGATCGAGGTTTTCTCAAAATGTGTCACTCTCCTTTGCTCGGTTTCTGTGGCATCGCAGAGCAAAGCGGAATTCATTGGCGGAGTCGCTGACCCTGTTCATCTGCTTCTCTCAATGCCGACGACAATGGCGATGGCAAAAGCAATTCCATTAATAAAAAGCGGATCATCAGCCTAGCCTGGATTCATCAGACCTTCCGGGAATTGCGAAACTTCGGTTGGCAGCAGGGGTAGGGTGCATTCAGGGTGAGCGTTTCTCAGTTGCCACAAGCGATCAGTTCCATCGGCCATCAGGTCGAACCTCATCGGACTCGAACTTTTCAGAGGAGTATCTGGCGTTTCTAAAAGCGCACGATGTAAAGTTCGACGAAAAATATCCCTGGACGAGTGGGCACATCAACCGTCCCTCCGGGACGGGTCCACTTTTCTCTTGTTTCCTGGCACTTCGTGCCAGGCTTCCCGGGAAACATCAAACGGCAATGACGATCGGCTGCGGGGGTTTTCAGACGGATGTGACCAGAAGCACAATTTTGTTTTTTGTGTGGAAAAGGTTCGCTCGGAAGTAAATGATCTGGACTATGGAGAAGATCATGACCGGGACCAACGGAGGATTTGGTCTTGGTCCTATCGATGCTCATGTCCATCTTTGCTTGGACGGGAAAAGCAGTCCACGCGGTTGGTCACGCCGGCGCTGGGTAATGCGGCCTTTCCTGGCGGCGGCGGCTCGTGATATCGGACTTCAGGGCGGATTTGGAGGCCGGGATTTTGACAGGCGATACCTGGATAGACTCGTGGGCTGGCTGGAGGGCTCATCGCTCTCCGCCGCGGTGCTCCTGGCCTACGATTGGGTGCGCGATTCCTCCGGCAGTCCACGGAAGGATCTGTCCGACCTTTACGTTTCGAACCAAGCCGTGTTCGCTGCCGCCCGACGGCACTCGAAGCTCTTGCCCGGCGTTTCGATCCATCCCGCCCGGCCGGATGCATTCGAAGAACTCGAGCGCTGCGCCGACCAGGGAGCCGCCCTGCTCAAACTGTTACCCTGCGTACAGAACGTCGACTGTAACGAAAGACGTTACAAACCTTTCTGGAAACGATTGGCCGAGCTGGGTTTACCGCTCCTGGCCCATACCGGAGGCGAATTTTGCGTCCGCAGCGTTCGCAGCGATCTCAAATCTCCCGCCTGCCTCCGGCTGCCGCTCGAGTGCGGAGTGACAGTGATCGCCGCGCACTGCGGAACACGCGCCCTGCCGTGGGACGGGGACCATTTTCGAACCTTTTTAGAAATGCGCGATTGCTACGCGAACCTTTACGGTGACCTTTCGCCGCTCTCCCACATCACTCACCTTGCCTCGCTCGAACGGCTCCGCGAAGATCCGGCGCGTCTGCTGCACAGCACCGATTATCCGGTGGTCAGCGCAGTGTTCCCGTCGTTTCTGAAAGGTTGGGTCAGTCGAGCGGAGCTGCGTCGCCTGAACGCAATCGACAACCCGCTGGAGAAGAAAATCCAGCTGACCCGCGCCCAAGGATTTCCGGAGTGCGTTTTTACCGACCTTTGGGAATTACTCCCGAACAGGGTAGTTCGCTCTTTTCAACATCAGCAGGTAAATTGAATTCGCAATGGCATCTGGAAATACTGCAAGGCGCCTTGCAAGCGCCGACAAGTTTCGAATGGAAACGGTTCTCTTATTCATAAACTGGTCTGCAAAGAGCTCTGTCTGCGTTCTCCTATGCTACGCTAGCTACATAGTGAACGGGGGAACCACTAAACTGGTGAACGAAGACAAAGAGAATTCCAGGTAAGTAAAAGCAACAGAGTGCAGCCGTTCCTTTTCGTTCGCCTAACCTGAAGAATGCGCAGTGAATATTGTTTATCAGCATTTACGGCAAATTACGGAGTCGGAATTCGTGGATCTGCTAAAACGTTCGACGTTGGCAGAACGCCGGCCGATAGATAATCCAAATTGCGTCCGGGCGATGCTCCGGCATTCTAACTTACTTTGCACGGCCTGGGACGACGGTAAACTTGTAGGAGTGGCACGTTCGGTGACAGATTTTGAGTACTGCTGTTACCTTTCAGATTTGGCTGTCGATAAGGAATACCAGCGGATCGGGATAGGAAAAGGTTTGATTCGTCTGACGCAATCCAGGCTAGGAGAAAAGGCAAAGATCATCCTGCTGGCAGCTCCTGATGCAGAAGGTTACTACGGGCACATTGGTTTCGAGGCCCACAGATCAGCATGGATTTTGAATCCGAACAGTGCGTTGAAATGAGTGCCTGGAGCTGCCGTGGAAGGGTGACCCTGACTCAGCTTCCGAATTCGCGGCGAAATCCTGGATTGTGCGGCAGTTGATACAGTTCCCAGTTGGCGTCCGCCTTTTTGATATTGGCATCGGGATCTGAGTAGAAGTGCTCCCCCGCCTGCTTTGTCTGGCAAAGGTAAAGCTTTCCGTGGTACACGAAGAAAACATTTGGGTCGATATCGTTCACTTCTTTTTTGGTCATCCCGTTTGCGCAATAAGCGCCATACTGCGGGACATATTTAGCCGGAGATTTGTCGAAGATGGCTTTGTCCTTCGCGGATGCGAAATAGTAGGTTGCTCCCCCATACTTACTTGAAAATTTTGGATCACCTTTGACAGCTCGCTTTTGTTTAATATACGCGACTGCATCGTAGCCTTTAAGAATGACCCCGTTTTGATCGACGTTAACCTTTGGCGCTTTGCCAGCCGGTTGGTCCGAACTTGCTGCCGCGGCCTGAGCCAGGAGCGTATCATCAGAGGCCATTGCAGAGCTTATGGGATTCAAAGAGCGCGCATCCGATGCCTTCAGGAGACGAGGTGCGACCACCGCCGCGAAAACCGAGACGTAAGTTGCGACCAACGAGTAGTGAATCATTTTCATAGGTTGAATGAAGAGAACCTGGTTTTGAATTTTCATCCGCGAAACATCAGCACACGATGATAAACTCACTCGATGACAGCTTAGGGCATGCTACGCTTCACGGGATTCCGATTCATTGTTAGAGCAGACGATACAGGACTCGATTTTCAATCAAAAACGTAAGGAAGCAAGACTCACTTTGGCGAATCAACTGTTTTATTGCAGCACTGAGCGCTGTCTCCAAAAATGCAAGCCTCCGCATGTGGCAAATTCGTAACATTTCGCCCTGGCCGGCTTCGAACAGAGAGTGACGTCTGCACCACGGGACGGGAGTTCGCGGGGGGAGTTTGTTGCCCAAACTTTTGGGCATCCGCGTTTTCGATCCTTGACTTTGCCCGCATTCGAAGAATTAGCGTTTCTTTGTGAATGTAAAAGTTGATTATCGGAAGCTCGGTAATACGGGGCTCCTGGTCTCCCCGATCGCTCTTGGAACGATGCAATTTGGCTGGAGTGCGGACGAGGTGACTTCTCATTCCATCCTTAGTTCCTACGTGGATGGGGGTGGAAATCTGATCGATACCGCAGATTGTTACTCCGTCTGGGCGCCGAACAATCCCGGCGGTATTTCCGAACAGATCATCGGCCGATGGCTGAAGGCGACAGGCAATCGCGATAGGGTGTTGGTGGCTACCAAGGTCCGTGCCGCGATGGGTCAAGACTTTTCTGAGGGCGACGATCATCCGCTGCAGCGCGAAGGCTTGTCACGACGATGGATCTTGCGCGCATGCGAAGATAGTTTAAGGCGTCTCCAGGTCGACTTTATCGACCTTTACCAGGCGCATTACATCGACCCTCGCACACCGATCGAGGAGACGCTTTCCGCCTTGAGCGATCTTGTCCGCAGAGGGCTCGTCCGGTATATCGGTTGTTCCAATTTCAGCGCGTGGCGTCTGATGGAGGCTTTGTGGGCTTCAGATAAGCACGGGTACGAGTCCTTCGTCTCGATCCAACCCGAATACAGCCTGGTCGCGCCGGTGCGCGCGAATTTTGAAAGGGAACTTGCACCTGTCTGTTTAAGGTACGGGATTGGTGTGCTGCCCTACAGCCCACTCGCCGGCGGGTTTCTAACCGGAAAATACCGGAGAAATCAAGAATTTCCCTCGAGCGTTCGCGTGGATGGCAACAAACAACGGATGAGCGATCAGAATCTTGATCTCGTGGAGAAGTTGATCGAAATCGCGCAACGTCACGACTCGACTCCGGCGCGCGTTGCTCTGGCCTGGCTGTTGGCACAACCGTTTGTCACCGCACCGATCATTGGCGCCAATAACACCAGTCAGTTGGCCGATTCGATGGGCGCGACGACGCTGGCATTGTCGCAAGAGGAGATCGGTGAGATATCGAATGCGGCGACCTGGGAAAAATCGAGAACGGATCGCGAAGCGTAGCTTAAGGGGACCGTACCGGTATGCGGCGAAGCATGCATGCCAGGCGGACGAAGGAATCCGTTTCCAAAGCTGGCCGTGGCGAAATCGCAACGGGCAATCCCCGTCCCTGCAAATTGTTATCTTGAGTCACTCGATTCCTGGTCACTCGACCCGGCACCGGTATTTACTTCCGCTCGATATTTTTCGATCTGGCTCTTGTATTTCTGCTCGCCCTTTTTGTAAGCCTCCCAGGAGATCGCATGTTTGTCATACAACTCTTCCAACCGGGATCGTGCACGCTCAGCTTTTCGCCGGCGTCTCTCCAGATTTTTGCGGACCACCCCCGGGAGTTCTTGATGGGAATTGATTCGTGCATTCTCGGAGCGTTCTCTTTTCAGCGAATCGGCCTCACTCACCGATGCCTCCGGCTGCGATACCTCCGCGGGAGTGGAAGTTGGGTTTGCGGAAGGCGCCGGCAGCGGTTGATCAACAATGGACCGATCTTCTGCGATGGTTCCACGAAGGACCTGCTTGGGCTCCGGCAACCGTGCCTCGACGTTCTGGTTGATGTTGGGAGTGGCAGCAGGTGAGAGGATCGATGCGGGAGCGAGCGGAACTTCAACCGGTTCTTTCGTTTCTTTTTTAGACAACCCCTTGAACCCGATAAAAAATATTGCTCCTACCCCACAGAGCGTGAAGAGGGTACCCAGTGCCGCAATGACGCGCAAGAATTTGGCAGAGTTGGAAGTCGGTCGAGCCTCGCTGGGCTCGGCTCGCAGGAGTACGGGCAGAGGTTGGTAAGCTAGCTTATTCATGAACTTCGGCCAGAATAAACAACCCCTTGTGGATTGCAAGAAAGTTAATACAATATTTTGTGGTGGCCTGAAACTACTTCGCGGTTGACCGGAGACCTCAAAGCCGGCATTGGCGAGGTTTCTAAACTGCGAGAAGTCTTCAACTTAGCACTGGTCTATTCGCGCACATGAAGCCTCGCCTCGGCATGATCAAGGTCGACTTGGATGCGGCGCAAGACTTCGTCATTGATCACATACTCATCGCGCAATTGAATGATCGTTCGGCGTTCGACATCGAGCGCGTCCTGTTGCAGACGCTGGTAGGAAGGCGCGGTCAGCCCATTGGAGCGGTCGCCGCCCACATCGGCACAAACCTCTAACTGGCGGATGCGGTCGTTGTATTCGGCCCGGAGCCGTTCCACGAGATCCGGAGAGAAACGCTGATCGGCCTCCGTAAGGTATGCCAGAGCGGCTTCATTCGCTTTCAGCCTGGCCGTTCTCTCTTCCACATTTGCTAACCCGTCATCTACCACTCCAAGGCGACGGATCAACGTCGGCAAACTGAGGCCTTGGAGCACAAGCGTGGCGAGAATCACGCAAAAAGTGATAAACAAAATATAGTCGCGTCCCGGAAAAGGGCTGCCGTTCGAGAGCGTCAACGGCACTGCGAGCGCAGCCGCCAGCGAAACAACGCCGCGCATTCCCGTCCACGCCACGATGGCCACGTTCTGCCAGGTTGTATATGGATCTACCTTGCGGAACGTGATGCTCGCGAAACGGACCAGGTTCGTCGAGGCAAAGACCCAAGCGATGCGCACCGCAATGGCGGCGCCGCTTATCAGCACGCCGTGCCAAACAAGCTGTTTCAAAGAGCGTCCCGAAAGGGAATGAAGGATGCGCGGCAGTTGCAGACCGATCAGGACGAAGACCAGACCGTTCAACAGGAAAACCATCATTTCCCAGAACACGAAGATGTTGAGGCGCGTCCTGGCGGTGAGCATCCGCGGTGCTTGCCAGCCCAGAAATACCCCGGCCGCGACAACCGCCAGAACACCGGAGAAGTGGGAGCGCTCCGCAGGGATGTAAGCCGCAAAGGGCGTGAGAAGTGAAATGGTTATTTGAACAGGTGGGTCGTCGAGCCGGCGCTGAACATTTGATCCCAGCCAGCCCACCGCCAAGCCGATAAGAGTGCCACCCAGCGCGACTAAGACGAAGCGTCCGATCGCTTCGGAAAGCGAAAAAGTTCCGCTCATCATGGCTGCAATACCAAAGCGGTAAGCGACTAGCGCCGTAGCGTCGTTGACCAGACTCTCACCATCCAGAATGGTGACGATTCTTCGCGGCACACGCAGACGGCTTGTGATAGCAGTCGCTGCCACGGCGTCCGATGGCGAGATAATTGCGCCGAGAACAAACGCGGCAGGCCAAGGCAAACCGGTCAAGGCGTGTGCGACGAAGGCCACCACCGCAGTTGTCAATAAAACCAGTCCAGTCGCGAGGAGCAGGATAGGGATCAGGTTCTCACGAAAATCACGCCAGGAGGTAAAGATTGCCGCCGGATAGAGTAAAGGCGGCAACAAAAACAGGAAGACCACGTCCGGCTCCAACTCCACCCGGGGCAAGGCCGGAACAAACCCAAGCGCAAGTCCGCCAATGACCAGCAGTACCGGGTAAGGCAACGCCACTTTTCTGGCCAGAATTGCCAACGATGCGACAACAATGAGAAGCGTGCAGGTAACTTCAGCCGGGTTCATAAGCCGTCAGGATCGGGCGGAGCTTCGCACAACCAGTATTTATGTGCCGCAATAACTTGCAAATTGCGTGTATCGCTGGCAGGCACGTGCCTTACACTTCAGGGCGAAGAAAATATGGCGCCGAGTTTGATCCTCTTTGCTCGCGAGAAATGCGGAATTCCGTCGCATCAGTGCCTGCTCACGTTCGATGACGGGCCGGCTGGGGTTGTCACGGAAGAGTTGCTAGGCGTCTTGGGTGAATTGAAGGTTAAAGCATGTTTCTGCGTGGTCGGATCCGAAGTCGTGGTCCGTCCGGAACAGACCCGAGCGATTGTCAGGGAAGGACATTTGCTGATCAGGAACGCTAAGCGAGAAGAGGGAGGGATTAACGTTCTCCATGACGGACTTTTGAGCTGTCCAGTGACAAATCTCTTCCGAGGTAAACCAGACCGAAGCTGGGTCCCCAGCGCGGTCAAAAAAATGGTCCAACACCTTCGCGCGTCCGAATTCCACTTTCCAGATCCGGCGCAGGCGCTCGCCGGCCGGGCGCGCGGAGATTGATTGAGCGTTGCGCAATGAGCTTTGCCGCAGGATACTTCTGAGGTGACCGAGAAAATTCAAATCACGATTGAGATACCGTTTGGATACGCCCAGCGCGATCAGCTGTTGGATTACATGAAATCGAAGTTCCCCGCAGCTGACATTGCCGTGATGCACGCCGAAGTGGATGCTCCGGCTGTTTCAGATGCTATCGTCCAACGCGAGGGTACGGCCGAGTCTGCGGAACAAGCATCGCAGGATCCTGGGGAAGACTCCGGATCCATGTTAACGAAAGCCACTGAGGCCTTGGCCAATTTTACAAAGTAGCGTCCAAATCAGCACCGCCTCTTTTTCCGAGAGCATAGCATTGATTACGCCTCCTGGCGGGTTAGACCTGCGTCTTCCAAGGGGTTCTCTGAACGCGGAATGGTGAGGGCGGCCACTAATCCGAGTACTGCTGCGAACGACATCCAAAGCCCCGGCATAGCGCGGTTGCCTGTGATGTGGATCAGGTAGGTACAAATGGCCGGGGTAAAGCCGCCCAACAAAGCAGTCGCCAGGCTGTAGGCCAGCGAAAACCCGGTCGTGCGAACATCGATAGGCATGATCTCAGTCAAGGCAACGACCATGGCGCCGTTGTAACTGCCATAGATGAACGACAGCCAGAGTTCTACTGATAATAATCGCATGAAAGACGGTGCTGCGGCCAGCCATAACATGGCCGGGTAAGCGGTCAAAAGCGCCAGCACTGTAAAGGCGATCAGGAGCGGTTTTCTCCCGAACCGATCCGAGGCTGAACCCATCACCGGCAGCCAAATAAAGTTAGAAAATCCAACGCACAAGGTAACCACCAGGCTCGCCACAGAGGTAAGATGCAGTTCGCTTTGGCCGAAGGTCGGCGTATACGCGGTGATGAGATAAAAGGAAATGGTGGTCATCGCCACCATCATCATGCCAATCAGGACGATTGCCCAATTTGTCGCCAGGGTGCGAATGATCTGAGGGATGGTCGGGTGGTGCTTGCGTGCCTGGAAAACTTCGGTTTCGGCCAGTGATCTCCGCAACACGAAAAGAACTGGAATGATCAGACATCCGACCAGGAACGGAACACGCCAACCCCACAGATCGATGGTCGCCGGTGGGAGCAGCCAACTCAACATGACGCCTAGGAGCGCTGAGACCATCACCGCCACCTGCTGGCTGGCGGATTGCCAGCTGACGTAAAACCCTTTGTGCCCTGGGGTAGCGATTTCCGCCAGGTAGACCGAAACGCCCCCCAGCTCGACTCCGGCGGAAAATCCTTGCAAAAGCCGGCTGACGAGAATCAACAAGGGAGCGAGCAGGCCTAACGTTGAGTAGCCAGGCAAGCAGGCAATCGTGAAGGTGCCAACCGACATGAGGGCAAGGGTCAAAAGCAAACCGGCTCGACGACCGTAACGGTCGATATAAGCGCCGAGCACAACCGCTCCCACCGGCCGCATCAAGAAACCGGCCCCAAAGGTCGCTAACGAAAGCATGAGCGAAGCGTAGGGATTGTGTACGGGGAAAAAGGTGCGACCGATCGGCGCAGCATAGTACCCAAACACAATGAAGTCGTACATCTCCAGAAAATTGCCGCTCGAGACGCGAATCACGTTTTTGATTTTGGCGGCTCGGTCGGTGGCCGGCGGCTGGATGGTCTTCATGATAGCCGGGTTGAACGGGAGAGTTAGTCTGCGGGTTCTTCAATCCTACGAGATTTGTCCATTCTGCCAACTAAGAAACGACGTGCGAGGGGTTGCTCGCTCAGTGTTTTTTCTAATCCTGATCGGTTTCAAAAAAATGCTCGGAGGAAACATGCACATAACACATGCTATTCAGCAGGTGAAGTGTTGGCTTCGCGCTTACAAAACATGAAACGAAACTCGTTGAGTCTCTTGCCGACCTCCACACGTGCGCTCGCCCTCACCATGGCAGGTATTTTTTGTTTTGCCGGCGTGGCGCAAGCCGCCATCGTCAGGGTCGTGAGTTCGGGCGGCTTCGCTGCGGCATACAGAGCGCTGGCTCCGGAATTTGAACGCACGACCGGCAACACCCTCGTGACAAGCTGGGGGCCATCGATGGGAAATACGCCGGACGCCGTTCCGGTTCGGATCGAGCGCGGTGAGCCAATCGATGTCGTGATCATGGTTGGCTACTCGCTTGGTGAGTTGATCAAGCAAGGTAAGGTCATTGGGGACAGCCGCGTTGACCTGGCTCGTTCAAGCATTGGCGTGGCCGTGCGTGCGGGCGCCCCCAAGCCGGACATAAGCTCCGTGGATGCGCTCAGGCGCGCTCTACTGGCGGCAAGCTCGATAGCTTATTCCGATAGCGCCAGCGGCGTGTATGTTTCCACCGAGCTGTTCAAGCGTTTGGGTATTGCTGACCAGGTTGCTGCCAAAAGCCGGATGATTCCTGCCGAACCGGTGGGAAAAGTGGTCGCACGAGGCGAAGCCGAGATCGGTTTTCAACAGGTGAGCGAATTAAAACCGATTGCCGGGATTGAACTGCTGGGACCAATTCCATCCGAGCTTCAGAAGATTACGACCTTCTCGGCAGGAATCGCGGTTGGCGCTAGAGAGCCTGTGGCGGCCAGGAGGCTCATTAGCTTCCTCGCTTCACCGGCCGCTGCAGCTGCTATCAGCGAAAGTGGCCTGGAGCCGGTGACGTCTAGCGCCCATTCATTAAGGGCGAATCCATTTCTCCGCGGTTTGTCTGCGCGGACGGACTCGATATGTTCAATGAGATACTTCGCGTTTCGGGCGACGCGCTGAAAACCTCTCGCGCCTTATTGCACACGAGCTGGTACACGTAAGGCAGTATGAAAGGGTCGGGGGGTGTCGAGCCCTTCGTGAAAGAATATGTGAAGGAAGTCTGCAGGTGCCGCTGCAGAGAGAAGAGGTCAAGTTGGTTTTGATCGAGCCGCGCGGTTT
>JAFAKL010000497.1 GCA_019235445.1 Verrucomicrobiota bacterium
TCTGTTGCCGGTCCGCATAAAGTCATCCAGATCGACGCCAGGCTGAACAAGCCGATCAAAACGCGAGCTTTAGCCCAATCTCTCCAGGTCTGGACAGCGCAGAACATCGCGAGTGCCCCTGCGGTTCCTAATTGGAGCAAAGAGTAGATCTTCGGCGGGATCGGAAGATGCCCGACCCAGTGAATAAGGAACCAGAGATCCAACGGCAGCTTTTCGATTGGCCATTGGCGTCGGTCGTCCGAACTCCGAGTCGCAACCCAGTCGCGGTATTGGTTTGCCACATACGACCAGTTCTGGAACAGAAAGGGAATGACCAGGAGCAGGAGCAGAGCGATAAAGAATCGCCCACCGAATCGCCTGGGCGCGATCAGGCAGAGCAGCAGCCCCATTGCTATCGGGTAGATCTTGAAGCAGGTGGCAATTGCAATGCAAAGCGCCGCGCTATTCCAACGCTCCGTCTGAACGGCGGCCAGCGCGAGCAAGAGTAATCCAGCCACGAGCGGATTCGCCTGACTGATATCTATATTTCCTATGGCTAAGGGGGCCATGAGAAGGTATAGAAGGCCAAAGCTGCTCTGTTTGATACCTGCGAACAGCTTTGTTTTTAATACGGCTGCCATCCCTCCGAGTAAGAAACCTGAATTGAGAAGCCGCCACAGAATATTTGCGGAAATCGGAGACATCCACGCGAAGGGCGCGAAGAAGGCTGCCACTACGGGACTGTAGACGAAACCCATCCAGTGGCTATAGATACTCTCGCCATTTAACCAGTGCGACCCGGCAAGGTAATACGTATCGAACGAGGTTCCACGATGAGAAACCAGGATAGGGCGTAGCGTCAGTACCGTCAGGACCGCTCCCCAGCCGAGAAAGGCGCAGCGATTCCAAATGCCTCCCTTTTCCGATATTTTCCTGGCCAAATTTCCCACCATTACTTCCATAAGCTCAGAAATAGCATGTCCAAAGTTCAGTGTCCCACCTCACGGAGTTCGGCTTACCCTGCTTTTCCCAGCGAGGCGAGAGGAAATGTGGATTCTGAGAAACTCGCGAATGGATGTTGCTCAAGCTAAGGATTGAATTTAAAGATCATTTCTGGCGTGCGGTCAGCCCTGTCGGTGACCCGTAACGATCAATGTTAACCCTATGGGACTTCCACTCGATACCCGCAAACTGCAATTCATCGATCGGCGGATCGGGGTGTTGGTGTGCGGCGTTTTGAGCTTTATTCGACGGCTGAGCGGGTTCTCGGCCCCCGGGAGCGTCGCTCGCAAACCGAAAAAGATCTTGTTTGTTAAGTTTGCTGAACAAGGCTCGACGGTGCTCGCCTATCACGCCATCTGTCGTGCCGTCGAAATGGTGGGCCGGGAGAATGTCTACTTCCTCGTCTTCGAAGAGAACCGTTTTATTCTCGATGTAATGCATCTCATTCCGGAGCAGAACGTCCTTACTGTGAATCACCGAAATGTCATTGACGCGGGACTTCGTGCCTTGGGCGCGCTCAAGCGAATACGCCAGCTCGGAATTGATGCCGCGATCGATCTGGAGTTCTTTTCGCGCTCATCGGCCGCGTTGACCTTTTTATCCGGCGCGCCATCCCGAGTCGGATTTCATACTTTCTTCGGGGAAGGTCCCTACCGGGGTGATCTGATGACGCATCGGTTGTTATACAATCCGTATATCCATACGAGCCAGAACTTCCAGCTGATGGTGGAAGCCCTGGAGCAGGCTCCAGACAAGCTCCCCACCTTTGGGGGAAAGATTCCGGCCGCAGATGCTCTTTCGCCTCGATTTGTCGCCTCGCTGCCCATCACACGGGAGGTACAGGCGATCATCCGGCAGGAAAGCGGCCAGTCCAACGCGCCCTCCCTGATTCTACTGAATCCCAATGCCAGCGATCTGTTGCCCCTTCGCCAATGGCCCAGTGCCCGATATATAGAACTCGCGCGTCGGCTTTTGGCGCGGTTTTCTGACGTGAGCGTCGCGATGACCGGTGCGCCGGATGAGGCTGAAGTAGTTGGCCGGCTGGCGGCCGACGTTGCCTCTTCCCGCTGCTTTTCCCTGGCCGGCAAGACCACGCTGTCACAACTCCTGGTACTTTACACGCTGTCCGAATTGCTGATTACCAATGACAGCGGTCCAGCTCATTTTGCCTCCATGACGCCAATCACCGTGATCACGCTGTTCGGGCCGGAAACGCCACTTTTGTTTCGCGCCTTGACGCCTCGCGCGATACCGATCTGGATGCAGTTACCGTGTAGTCCTTGCGTCAACGCCTACAACAACCGGCAAAGCCCATGCCGCGATAACATTTGCATGAAATCGATCACGGTTGATCATGTTTTTGCCGTCGCCTGCAAGGCCTATCTGGACAGGCAAAAAGAAAAGGATGCCGCTCTGGTGCTCAGTCAGAGGTCATGACGGCCCTTTTTCGCTCTCCATTCGCGCGCTGGGCTGCCGCTATCCTGTTCCTTGGAACGATCTTTCGCCTCTGGTACAGCATGCATCTCGAACTCGTTGGAGACGAGGCCTATTACTGGCTTTGGTCCCGGCACCCTGATTTTTGCTATCTGGATAAAGGCCCCGTTATCGCGTGGTTTATGTCGGCGGGAACAGCGCTCTTTGGCCAGACGGTGTTTGGAATTCGCTTTTTTGCTACACTGTTGGCGCTCGGTACCGGGATCGGAATTTTCCTACTGGCGCGCCGGTTGTTTTCTGACCAAGTCGCTTTCTGGTCGGTCCTTTTGGCAACCGTGACGCCGCTCTTTGCGGTCGGTGCGACGCTGATGACCATTGACACCGTTTACGTCTTTTTCTGGACTTTCGCCGCGCTGGCTTTCTGGTACGCCAAAGACCAGTCTCAACTCGGATGGTGGATCCTAACCGGTTCACTTGTCGGATTGAGCATGCTGTCAAAATACACCGGGGCGATCGAACTGCTCTCTTTTGTGGGATTTTGTGCGTGGCATCCGCCCTGCCGGCAGCACTTTCGAAGGGCCACCCTTCCTGCCATGCTCGTGGTCGTTGCTTTATTCTTTATCCCTGTTCTCCTTTGGAACTGGCAACACGGATTTCCCACCAGCCACTTCCTGGTCCATCGTGGCGCCTTGGACGAAGGCATGCGCTTTAGACCGCTCGAGGTGCTCTCATTCGTCGGGCAGCAAGCCGCAGTTATTTCGCCGGTGCTGTTTCTTGGCCTCCTGGCAGCTCTCTTCTGGCCCCGGCTCGCTCCAACTTCGCGGGAGCAGATCGGGTACCTTCTAGCCCTCTTTCTCCCGCTTTTCCTCGGTTATCTGGTGCTCAGCTTCCAGAAAGCCAGCCAGGCAAATTGGGCTGCCGGCGCTTATATCAGTGGATTGGTTCTCACCGCCGCCAAGTGGTGCGAGGCAGTTCGGCTTTATCCTTGGGCAAGATGGATCGTCTCTGGCGGACTGGCGCTCGCTCTCCTGCAGACCGCAATCCTGCACGAAACGTCCTGGCTGCATCTGCCGGCGCGTCTCGATCCACTGGATCGCGCCCGGGGATCCCGCAACTTGGCAGCTCAGGTGGAGGCATTGAAAATCAGATCCCACATCCATGTAGTCATCGCCCAAAAATATATGACTGCCGCCCTGTTGTCCTTTTATCTCCCGGAACAACCCGAAACGTTCATGCCGGTTTCCAGTCCTCCCTTTAACCAACTCGTGCTCTGGCCAACCTATCGAGAGATACACCCTGATGACGACGCTATCTATGTGTCGAATACCAATCAGCTGCCGGCTTCCCTTGAGGAGGATTTTCCAGATATTCGGCCGGCCGGCGAAATCTATACCTCTCAGGACGGCCGCCAGGTGAACCACTTTTATCTTTTCGTCTGCCGCCGGTCGGATCGGCACCTCAAGGCGGCCGCCCCGAAGTGATCTTCTCTTTTAATCTGTGAAATCTGTGGTTGCAAATTCGGAGTTTCCGCCGAAGGCCCGATCAAGTGTGCCTCACTTTCGACTGACGCCTCGCCGCGCATTCGTTTTCGTGGCGCTCCTGTGGGCCGGCATTTACCTTCCCGGTCTAGGGACCCTTCAGCTCCAGCATGAGGAACCACGACGGGCTCTCCCGGCCCTCCATATGCTCACTTCGGGCGACTGGCTCGTGCCTCGAGTCGGATCAGATCCCTATCTGCGCAAGCCGCCCCTGCTCAATTGGGCCATTGCCCTCAGTTGCAAACTCTCAGGCGGGGTGAGCGAGTGGGCTGTGCGGTTCCCGTCGGTGCTCGCCACTCTGGCGCTGGCCCTCACCATCCTGGTTGCAGGGGGGCGACGCTGGCTC
>JAFAKL010000527.1 GCA_019235445.1 Verrucomicrobiota bacterium
CCAGGCCGAGAAAATCCGGGAATTACAGCGCCACCGAGAAGGCAGGTTTAGTCTTGATGATCGCGAAATGCTCAACCAGGCACGCGACTTAGCCGCCAGCCACGGATACACCGTACTGCAAGCTGTCCAGGAATGGCACAACTGGAAAGGCGCCAGTAACGGCATGCCGCTAGGCGAGGTAATCAAGAAATTCCTGGCCGCCAAATCAAGCCGATCTCCCGCGTACACCGTCAAACTGAGTGACGACTTGGCGCTCCTGGAGGCACACTTTAACGCCAAGCGGCCGATCGACGGAATCAGGTCCAACGAAATCGAAGATTTTCTGGATTGTAAAAAGGCAACTGGCCGCCGCCGGAACAATCTGCGCTCCGAAATAATCACGCTGTTCAGGTACGCCCAGATCCGGCTTCGCGCACTTCATCGCGATCGAAAAACCGAGGCCGAACTGGTCCTAAGAGACCAGACCAAGCGCAAACCAGTCGAAACATTCAGCCCTGAGGAATTCGATACGTTTTTAGGAGCTGTGCGCCCCGCATGGCTCTCTTGGCTCGCGCTTGGCGGCCTAGCCGGCATCCGGACAGATGGCGAGATATTCCGTATCACATGGGAGTGCTTTAAATGGGAAAAACGAATCATCGACCTCGGCTGGGACATGACGAAAATGGACGAACGCCGGCACGTGCCACTCTGCGACCGGATAATGGATCTACTTAAGCCGCTGGCTGCTGAATCCGGCCCAATGATCACGCTCAAAAAACCGGAGGACGAGACAGAAAGACTGACGCGCGTGACAGGTATCCAATGGCACCGCAACGGACTGCGCCATTCATTTTGTTCCTACCGCGTTGCGATCACCGGCGATATCCCGCTGGTAGCTATGGAATCCGGCAACTCCGTGGCAATGATCAAGCGGTGCTACTGGGAGGTTAAACACTTCGACCAAGGGCTCCGATGGTTTGGAATCACGCTCCCCATCCCCTCGCGACGTTGCCGGGAGCCGTTTCTCAAAGATTTGCCGCGGACATCGTTTAGTCCTTAGATAGCCGAACTCAAGATATCTGTTTGGATTTGCTCCAGGTCGCGCTTTTGAATGCGGTACCCTGACCCGTTGAACTGCCTAGCCGGCAGTTTGCCGTCTTTAATCCAGTTTCGTATCGTTCTCGTTGAGACTTTTAGGTATCCCGCTGCCCCTTGCACTGTGAGGGGTTCATAATCCAGCGCCCCTAGCCTGCTGCACCATCTCATGGGTAAAACCCGCACCGATCGCCGCCCGTAGCTTGCCCGGCAGCGCCAGGACAGCCTGCCGAAACGCAATCATGATAAAGGCCAGCTGGCGCAAGACCAACTCCTTCTCGATAAGCTCATCACGTTCTCGCGCCAGCACCATTTCGGCGGTCAGCCGCTTGGCCCGGATCTGGGCGTTGCGTTCCCGCAAGTAGGGGTTGCGGTAGCAGGTGGACAAACCAAGGCTAAGCAAATGAGCATTGGGCAACGTTTTGAAAGCCATCAGAGACAGCTTGGAGCTGTGCCTGTCTCTGGGTCGATTGAGTTGAAGGTCAGTACTTACGGGACTGGAGCACGTTTGAAAATAATGTGTGGTGCGATAGGCCCCAGCGTTGGATCTGGAAAAGGTTTCGTAACGGTAAATTGGAACTCATCCTCTGTAGGAAATGCAATACTTACCGTACTTCCTCGTCCATCCCACTGAGGAAATGTACAACGCTCAAAAGTGGTTGTGAGGGTCTTTGCCTCATCGTTAACCGCATAGGTGCCCCAGTAGGCGATTGCTTGTCCAACTGGGATGCGCGGACTGGTGTCCGCTTTTGGACGGTTGGCTGACATTATCATCCAAGAAAAATGTCCTTGGGCATCGAACATGGCCTGCCCTTTTACGCCATCACCCCATGGGTTATGCTTTTCGCCGTCCTGGGTCTGGTCATACACCGACTCCAACAGCCAAGTGCCTACGATTAGTTCCTTGAGTGATTTTTGTTGTTGGGCAAAAGTCGGAAAGGCAAAGCTGATTGCCAATCCTACTACGGCAAGTAGTGAGCGCGTTTTCATTCTTCCTCCGAGGGGGTTAACGATGGTTTGTCGCCTGACGACCTGTCGCGTGAGATTTCTCACGTCGCCAGTAACATCCGTGTCGCCGGGGGGCAAAAAAGAACACCTTTGGTCAAAGGTCTCTGAGCAACACACAAACTGAACGCCATGTCCGATTCCAGGTCAATCCTAAAATGGTGCGCTGACGTACCGTCTGGGAGAGCGGTAAGGATTCGGGTTTATGTCGGATCCGACATAAACCATCATGTCGGATTATGGATTATGTCGGATCGGTTCAGCAAATAATTGTGAGGAGCGGATTTTAACGCTTCCGATCCGACATAATCGAGAGCGTCAGATCAGAGCGACGCCAAGAAGGCCAAGACTTCGTCGCAGGGTTTGAACCGGGCCACTTTGGTTTCAGGGGGAGCCAGCTATTGAGCGCTTTTTCTTTCATCGCGAGATCTGCTTGCAGGTAGACATGTGTCGTCTGGATATCCTCATGCCCCAACCATAAGGCGATCACCGTGATGTCCACTCCAGACTGGAGCGAATGCATGGCTGTGCCGTGTCGAATGAGGTGGGGAGTTACACGTTTGGTCGCCAGGCTCGGGCAAGCCGGAATGGCCAACTGCTCTATCTTACGAAGCAGGTGATTCACACTGTCACGGGTCAGTACATTACCACGCAAGCTGGGGAAAATT
>JAFAKL010000301.1 GCA_019235445.1 Verrucomicrobiota bacterium
ACATTCCTGGCCAACTGCTGAGTTACCGTGCTCGCGCCCTGACGGATACGACCAGCCTTCGTATTCTTAAGCAGGGCGCGAAACATCCCGAAAAAATCGACGCCGCCGTGTTCGTAAAATCGGTTATCCTCCTCCGCGACAACAGCATCGACCAGATAAGGCGAAATCTGGTCCAAGCTTACCTGTTCCCGGTTTTGAATAAACAGCTTTCCGAAGACCTGCCCGTATCGGTCGTAAATCACGCTTGCCGATTCCACCGAATCCAATTTGGACAAATCGAACTCGGCCGCTTTTTTTTCGTATTTCCCGATAAACTCCAGCGCGAACCACCCCCCAACCCCGGCCGACAGGAGCAGAATCGATATCGTAATTACAAAAAGCGGACGGAAAAAAATTGAAGGGCGGCGTTCCGGTTCAGTCATATGATACAGCTCGGTCCAGACCCCTTTCACGGGCTGCCGCACGGATCAAATAGAAAGTTTAAGCGGTTCCTTGTTCCTGATCCAGGTTTTCCAGTTGACTATCCACTTGAATTTCCCAGTGTCGAGTATTCCGCCGCTCCGATGCCAGGATCCTCGCCGCTCGTTGCCTTCATCCGAGACCGGCTCCAGCGCCAAGGGCCAGTGCCGTTTCCCTGGCTCATGGAGCAGGCGCTTTACCACTCGGAGTTCGGATATTACACTGCGACCACCGGCCCGCGAATCGGCCGGCAAGGTGATTACTACACCAATGTCAGCGTCGGTCCCCTCTACGGGCAGATATTAGCTTCTCAGATCATTGAGATGTGGAAAATACTTGGAAGCCCGTCTCAGTTCACGGTCGTTGAAGAAGGGGTTGAGGACGGCCTGTTGGCGATGGATATCCTTTCCGCCCTAACGGAGCAATCCATCGAAGCTGCCGAATCCATTTGCTACATCATCCTGGAGCCGATACCCAGGAAACGGCTGCAACAACAAGCGCGGTTTGAACCCGCCTTTCTGAAAAGGGTGCAATGGCTGTCCGGATTAGCCGATCTCGAAGGAGTCATCGGAGCATTCGTTTCCAATGAACTAATTGACGCCATGCCTGTCCACCTTGTCGTTTATCGCGACCAGCAATGGTCGGAACTGTTGGTGGACATTTCCGGGGAAGGGTTCTGCTTCGTTCCTGGAAAGATCCGTCTCCCCGCATTGGCCCGGGCCCTTGCTAAGCTGCCGTTGCCTCTTTCTTCACCCTATACGACCGAAGTCAATCTGGCGGCGGCGCGCTGGATTCAATCCCTGAGCACCAAGCTGGAACGCGGGTTCGTGCTGATTGCCGATTATGGATATCCGCGCGCGGAGTACTACAAGGCAGAACGCACCGAAGGCACATTGTCCTGTTATACCCGCCATCGGCGATCCTACAACCCGCTCGAGCGACTGGGCGAGATTGATATCTCTGCCCACGTCGACTTTACCGCGCTTGCTGAAGCTGCTGGTGAGGCTGGTCTCAAGGTCGCTGGATATGCGGACCAGCACCATTTCATGGTCGGCGCAGCCGAGGCCCGGCTTTTGGCCTTTGAGAAGGCCGTCGAAACGGAAGGATTCGCAAAGGCTAAGCCGGCGTTCCTCGGCCAGTACCGGACATTGATGCATCCGGGCAACATGGGCATGGCCTTCAAATTCTTACTCCTCACCAAAGGGATCAATACGAATCCCCAGTTAACCGGCTTCAAATACTCCCCGGACCCTTGGAAATCGCTCGCCGAGCGGCTGTAGGCAGGAGTCAGGAATCAGGATTTCAGGAGAGTGACTCCTTATTCCTCTCCTGTATTCTGTACTCGTTCCCAGCAAAATGCTGCGCGCTGGGCTTGTATCCGAATGATTTTAGGATTAGCCATAGGCTATGATTGATCGGATCAGGGATCTGCTGAAAGCCAAAGACTGGCACCCCTTTACAATCCACCGGGGTGGCGGCAATTCGATCCATATCACCAGCCGCGAGCAGGCGTGGGTCAGCCCATACAGTCGACTCGTCGTTGAGATCGCCCCCGGGTGGATAGAAATTTTGAATCCCGAGGAGACAACAGGCGTCGATGTCGCCTCGATCACATTCACCGAGATCCAAAATCAAACCGGTTAGATCGGCAGCCTCGTGAGCCAAAACAGGCGCTGCGCTTTTGCAAAACGCGCTATTATAGTGACTGTCCCCGAAATAGCCTGTCCCGGAGGGACCAAACGAAAGTAGCCTGGCACGAAGTGCCTGGAAACAAGAGAAAAGTGGAACCGTCCCGGAGGGACGGTTGAACTGCTCACTAGTCCCAGAGATATTTTTCCGAGGAAAGGAGAATGACACATTTGGAGTAAACCTTGATCAAGCGTCCCTACGGGACTAGACGCGTGTTTTTTTTCCAGGCACTTCGTGCCAGGCTACCCTCGTTTTGATCCCTCCGGGATAATTATGGATAGGTATTTTCGATTAAGTCAGTCGCGGTGGTTCCAAAAGTTCGACTCACGACATTGATCAAGTCGGGTTCTGGCGTATCGCCACGCCGGCCACACGGGAGCGTGACCCTCTCAAATGTCCAAACTGCAGGGTAAAGCGTCTCGCCTTACCTCCGAAAACGCGCAAAGCGGGGACGCTTTGCCTACAAGAGGGGCGGCGTACTGATGAGTGCGGCCGACAATCGTGGCGCTAAACACCTGCGGCTTTTCGGCTCACTTCGTTGACGAGACGGTGCACTAGCCTCGGAAAGAAGGCGGCGGCTCAGAGACGCTTGTTAGTTCCCCGAACTCTTCGCCGGTCAACTGCAAGGAAGCTGCTTCCACATTTTCCTCGAGATGTTCAATCGATGAGGTCCCGGGAATAGGCAGCATGACCGGCGACCGCTTCAAGAGCCACGCCAGTGCAACCTGATTCGGCGTTTTTCGCTGATTCTTGGCAATCCTTTCCAGGACCATGCTCGCAACCTTGCCTGACGCCAGCGGGAACCACGGGATGAACGCAATCCCATCGCGCTCGCAATAGTCTACGACATAATCCCATTCACGATCGGCAAAGCTATAGCGGTTTTGGACCGAGACAATAGACACAATCTTCCGCGCGCGTTCGATGTGCTCCTTAGTCACGTTGGACAGTCCGACGAAACGGATTTTACCTTCTGCCTGCAACTGGGCCAGGGTTTCCACGGACGCTTCAAAAGGCACCGCGGGATCGGGGATATGCAATTGATAAACGTCGATGCGGCTGAGACGCAATCTCCTTAAGCTGCCTTCTGCAGCTTCGCGCAGGTGCTTGGGGCTGGCGTTGTGGGTCCATTGACCTGGTCCCGTCCGATTCCATCCGCCCTTGGTCGCGATCACAAGATCCCGAGGGTAAGGCGCCAGCGCTTTGGCTATCAATTCTTCGCTAACGTAAGGACCATACGAATCAGCGGTGTCGATGAAATTGACGCCCAACTCCACGGCCCGGCGAAGAACGCCTAGCGCCGAATCGGGGTTCTTAGGCGGACCCCAAATTCCATCGCCAGTAATGCGCATCGCCCCGTAGCCAAGGCGACGAACCGCCAATTCACCACCTAGCGAGATAGTTCCAGCGAGACCCGCGGGGTTTTCTGTTTTTGTTACTTGTTCATTCATTTTCTTTCTCCGGACAAAACTCTGCGGCTTTTCTCTGGTCCAGGGTCCCCCCTTGACTACCAATCTTCAAATCGATTTGACAAGGAATGCCTATCCCGTGCGGTGTTTTTCCGGCGCATAACTCCCAGCAACGCCGCGCCGCCCAGTGCCATCCACCATGACGAAGGCTCGGGCACGGCCGCGACGGCGATTGTGTAGGGTGCGTATGTCCCCGAGACCAAGTTCGCATTGATCGCGGCTCCGGTGAGGGCGTTGTATTCGCCAACTGTGCCGTTGTCGGCATTGCCGTAGTTCGCGACAAAGAGGGTGTTGCCCGATAAGGCGAGTGCGAGAGGGCCTCCGGCTAGCCCCGTGATCAAGTTGGCGTTGATGACAGCTCCGGTGGTGGCGTTGTATTCGCTGATCGTGCCAAATTCGTTGTCCGCAAGAAAGAGGTCGTTGCCGGACAACGCTAGCCCACCTGGCGACGTGGCCGTTATTAAGTTAGCGTTAATCGCGGCTCCGGTGGTGGCGTTGTACGCGCCAACCGTGTTAAGGTGGTTGCCCGCCACGAAGAGGATGTTGCCGGACAACGCTAGTCCGACGAAGTTTTCAGCTGACGTAAGTAGCGAGATTAAGTTCGCGTTGATCGGGGCTCCGGTAGTTGCATTGTACTCGCCAACCGTATAGGTATTGGGATTCACCAGGTAGAGGTCGTTGCCGGACAATGCTAGTCCAGTGAGGACGCCGTTTATCCCCGAGATCAAGTTCGCGTCGATCGGGTCTCCGCTGGTCGCGTCATATTCGCCCACGCCGGCGTTCGTGCTCCCAGCGCCATTGTGGATGACGTAGAGCTGCGCCAGGGCGTTTCCGGGCATGGCCCAAAGCGCGGTGACGACGAGAAGGAGTGTGCAGAGGACCAGAGGCGCGGCATCGAACTCGATATGATGATTGATTTCATGGCTTTGTTTTAGGCAGGGAGACAAGAGGTAACTGCGGTCGGAGTCCATCGAGTCGAGTGAGACGGCTTCCTTTCCTGCCTCCTCGATTCGACACTCTGCGCTACCCTGGTGAATAGCGAATCAGAGTCGGCGCAGTCAATCGCGAAAAACCCATCGGGTTGTTAAAAAAAGCGTAACCGGCGTTCAACCTTTCCTGGTTTCAAGCGTTGCCGTGGTGTTCGGGTTTCCTAGTGCAAGTAATTTGCCATTTTTGATTGCTTTACTATTGCAATTACTTTGCAACAGGGGAGTATTCCGCTATGACGATCGAAAAAGGCGTTTTCATGTGCCTGATGTTCATACTCCTTTCCAACCCCTTGGCCAGCGGAGCGGACGTGCTGAAGGTTGCGTCCTTTTCCACCCTGCTGACCGAGATCGCCCAGAAGGTGGGCGGTAACCACGTCAATGTAGCGGGGCTGGTAAAACCTGGGCAGGATCCGCACGAATATCAGCCGACCCCGGACGACTTGAAACAGGCCGCCGACGCGAAACTCATCCTGCTCTCGGGTAAGCACATCGAGCATTACCTGGACAAGATTCAACAGGCAACTGGTGGAAAAGGAGAATCTCTTTCGGTGGGCGACGCTCTGCCGAATTTGAAAATGAAGGCGGATCCTGATGAACCTCAGGAAAAAGCGGCTGCGGACGCGAACGGAATGATCGATGATCCTCACTGGTGGAACAGTGTTGCCAATGTCGAAAAAGCGACGACGGTCGTTCGAGATGCGCTGATCAAATTGGACCCGGCGAACCGCGCTGATTACGAAAGCAGGGCAAAAGCCTATTTGACCAAGCTCGAAGCCCTCGATCAATGGGCGAAGCGTAAAGTAGCCGAGTTACCGCGCGACAAGCGCAAGCTGGTCACGTCGCATGACGCCTTTCAATATTTGGCAAAGGACTACGGCTTCAAGGTGTACGCCATCGAAGGGGTGAGCACCGAAACGGAACCCTCCGATCGGCATATCGCTGAACTCATCGACCAGATAAAAAAACAGCAGGTGAAAGCAATCTTTTTGGAAAGCACGCTCAACCCCAAAGTCACGGTGGAAATCACCAGGGAAACGGGAGCCAAGATCGGCGGTACGCTTTATGCCGATGGCCTGGGAGAGGGTGACGGGAGCACTTACGATGGGATGATCAGGCATAATATCGAGACGATTGTCGACGCGCTGAAATAGAAAATGAGAGGATCTCCACTGGCTCGCGCGGTCATGACCGTAATCGCTTTGCTCGCGCTGATCTTTCCGCTGCAACGCCTTACCAGCCACCCAAAAGCGACCGTAGCGCAGCCTCGGGCGCAGGTTTCAACTGCCAAGAAGAAGCTTCATTTAGAGCTCACTTCCACCACGGTGCCTTTCAAATTTCAGATTACTCATGGAGGCGAGCCGATCTGGAGTGGCGAATCAAATTCAGCCAATGTTTCCACGGACACCGAACTCAGATTTCCACCGGAAGGGATCGACTTAGTTCTGGACGTTTCCTGGACCCAAGACAAGGAAACTGCGGTGAGACTTGCGCTCACCCCGGAGAACGCAGATACCATGCTGAAGACGGTCTGGGGAACGATGAGCGCGAGCGAAGTACTGACATTTAGCCAGGAAAAATAGATTTGGGCAAAACCAATGTCTTACCATCGCCTCGAAATTAAGGATTTAACGGTCTCCTATAAGCGAGTTCCGGCTGTTCATCATGTTAGCCTGGAACTGAATTGCGGTTCTTGTATTGGTCTGCTTGGGCCAAACGGCGCCGGTAAAACTTCGTTTTTCAAGGCGCTGGCGGGGCTTGTTCCCATTGAAACTGGAACAGTGCGTTTCCATGATCAAAGCGGAAAAGACTTGCGTTCGGAAATCGCCTATTTGCCGCAACGCACGATGGTCGACTGGGACTTCCCGGTCACGGTACGCGGCATAGTCGAAATGGGTAGGTACCAAGCCTTAGGATGGTGGAAAAAATTTCGTGAAGCGGACCGCTTGGCTGTCGATCGCGCACTCGAGACGATGGAACTTAAAGATCTGGCAGAACGCCAAATCAGCGCCCTGTCAGGCGGACAGCAGCAACGGGTTTTTCTAGCCCGTGCGCTGGCCCAGGAAGCGCATGTTTTTTTATTAGACGAACCATTTTCAGGGCTGGATAAACCTGCGCAGGATCTTCTCGGCAGCACCATCCGCCATCTGGCCGCTGCCGGTAATCTGCTTGTGGTGTCCCACCATGACCTGAAAACGGTTCGAGAGTTATTCGATGAAGTGATCTTTATCAATGGAGAGCTGGTGGCATTTGGCGAGACAGACCAGGTTTTCAGCATGGAAAACATTCAGAAAACCTTTCAGACCAACATTTTTTCAGGAGTTGTTCATGAACCTGGTTTGGCTCTTTGAGCCGTTTCGTCACGAATTCATGCAGCGCGCGTTGTTTGGTTGTGCCTTAATTGGATTCACCAATGGGGCACTCAGCTCTTTTATCGTAATTCGCCGGCTTGCTTTAATGGCAGACGCGATGGCGCATTCGCTTTTGCCAGGAGTCGCCGTGGCCCTCTTATTGTTCGGACTGATGCCGGGTACACTCTTTGTCGGCGCGCTTGTTGCCGCGCTGCTGGTGGCATTCGGGACGCAAATAATCTCCAATAGTTCGCGCATCAAAGAGGACACGGCGCTCGGGTTGCTCTTTGCCTGTTCATTTTCTCTAGGGCTAGTTTTGATCAGCCTCTGTAGCGTCCGCGTGAACGTCAGTGATTATCTTTTTGGCAATATTCTAGGACTTGGAGACGCCGATCTATGGATCATTTATTTCATCAGTCTAGTCGCTTTGCCAATACTGGTGGGGATGGAACGGCCACTCTTGCTGACTATGTTTGAACCCTCGATTGCATCGAGCCAAGGCGTTCCTGTGGCTAGCGTTAAGTACGTCTTAATCGGTTTACTGGTCTTGGCCATGATCTCTTCTCTTCAGGCGGTGGGCGTCATCCTGGCCTTAGGAATGCTCATCGCCCCGGCAGCGACGATCTACCTGCTTTCTGACTCATTGGCTGCCATGTTTTGGGTGGGCGGAATCCTAGGCTCAGCAGGTTCCTGCACGGGGCTCTTGATCTCGTACTGGCTGAACTTGCCCTCTGGTCCATGTATCGTTCTTGTTCTTGGGGGAGTTTTTCTGCTCGCCTATTTGTTCGCCCCTAGGTACGGAATCGTGCTCAAGTTACTGAAACCCCGCCATTTTCATGAAGCTTCCTTGGCGCGCTGGAAGCGGTAGGACGAATGGAATTTATTTAGGGTTACAGATTCGGGGACTAACCGTTGCTAACCGGGGACGCACAGCCCGTCCATCAGCATCCGCCACACATCATCGTACGCCAGGGGTAATCAATGCTCCACCGCCTCCGCCCTGGCGATCCCGTCCAATTCCGCCAGTGCTTGCGGCGGCAGCGTCAACCCGCCTGCAGCAAGGTTATCACGAAGGTGGGCCACCGACGATGTGCCGGGGATCAGCAGGATGTTGGGCGAGCGGTGCAGCAGCCAGGCCAGCGCGGCCTGCATCGGAGTGGCCCCCAGGCCGCCCGCGACGTCCGACAAAGTGGACGATTGCAGCGGCGTGAACCCGCCGAGCGGGAAGAACGGCACGTATGCGATGCTCCGCGTAGCCAAATCGTCGATCAAGGCGTCGTCGT
>JAFAKL010000496.1 GCA_019235445.1 Verrucomicrobiota bacterium
AGAGAAATTTAAAACCATCCAAATGATTGATGTCCATCTGCCTACCGACGACGGCCGCACGGTTATCCTGCCACGTTACACACAGCCGGAAGCGGACCATCGCATGTTACTGCACGGGCTAAATCTTGAGCTCCCAGCCCAGCCTAAACCGCGGATCACTGCCGCTGGAAAGCTGGCCGATTGATTGGGCCTGTAGTGCAGACTTTTTCAGACCGATGCCTGATTTTGAGCCACTTAGATATGCTGACCCCGGCGAATCGGCGAAGACGGGCTAAAGTGGTAAACGAGAGCACTAATGACGAAATGCCCAACTTTCCAAGTAAAATGTTAGGACGCGCCCTGCCAGGGAAACTGAGCCGCGGCCCTTGGATTGATGTCGCTGCGGTAACGGTCACCGCGGCTTTTTGGGATTGAACAGATTCGACCACCAGGAGCGACGCCGTGCCAAAAGGCTGCCCGGACTAAACCTGCAGGTCTGCAGGTAGTCTTTGGCTTCGGATTCCAACTTCTGCCGCTGTGGTCCCTCGATTTCGATCCAGGTGGCGGCGAGCGCATTGTTATTCGCCCGCAGACAGAAGAAATCGTTGCGCATGGGTTCCCCGACGATCACGTCGATCCATCCTTTCCCGTTCGACGCGATGACGAGATAAGGCGGGTTGGGGGCAGTCCGTCGACTGGCAAGGTAGGCAGACCAAAATCTAAGATTAATTTTTGCTTGAGAAGAAATGGCGTCCAACCGGAAATGCGATCTACCTGTCTGGCCGACTTCGCGCGGTCGCCTCTCTTTCAGGCCGGCAGAGAAAGTAACCAGTGCAGGCAGCATGGAGTTTTCTGCCGAGTCCGCAATTTCGGGCCATGGACTATCATCGGAGGAAAGGAGGTTGGCGCCGTTCAGTTCCCATTGGGCCCGAACGAATGCATCATGAACTTCCTTCTGAGTATTCACTGTCCGGCAGACGCTGCCGAGTCGCTCGATAGACTCAAATAAGAGGTCAATCGCTCGCAGACCGGTAAAGCCAGCGTGTGCGCAGATCACCAACGGAAAGCGGGTGCGTCCCTTGCGGTCCGCTGAATCCCAGATCGCGCCGAGGATCGATTGTTCGTTCCGGCTCCAAACGAACCGGTGATCAAATTGGATGGCATTCCCCGACTTCTCGATCTGGTCCCAGGCGCCTGAGGCAAGTTGGGTAGCGATTCCTTCGGAATAGAGGAGCTGTTTCGTCAGCACCAAAGTCTCCGTGCTCAAACCGATGTCGTCAATATGGTCATCCCAAGCCGGGTGTTTGCCAAAACCGGCGACCTGGACCTTGGCACTGAGCGGGTCGCGCAGGAAAACCTTGAGGAATCGGCTCATGGCCCGGCAAAGTCACGAAGACCCAGACTATCCACCGTAGGCCAGGCGTCCAATGCGGGAAGCGGTGTCTCAAAGGCAATTTGAACCCAGACTGCGATCGGTTCGCCCGGTCTCAGGGAGACGCGCCAAACCTGACCGACGTCGACCGGCTTCCCTCCAAATCTTCCTAAGACGCGCAAGGCAGACCAGTTTTCGCCGCAATCAACCACTTCCGATGCTCCCCCGGTGGGGGTGTGGTAAACCACAAAATGAAAGGCACTATCAATCGAATATTTTCCGAGCGGCGTGTCCGCGGGAGCATCCAGCGACACCACACCGCTTCCGTGTCGGTACAATCGCGATTTGCCGCCTTCGACGAGCATAATTCCATTCCAATTGCGTGGATTGTAAGGAAGCGTTGGTTCAGGGATAGGTGTGGGTGCGTCGCCTTGAAACAGCTGGCTTACGATCGACCGGCGTGGCGGGAGCGGGAGCGGTGTCGCTGTAGGCATTGGGGCAAGATCGGGTCCTGACAATTGCCGTTGCGCCTGTCCGTTAAGCAAAGTGACCGTGACCGATGAGACCGAACCATCCGGTTTCAGGATGGTGTCGCACAGAGCATAGAGCGGGTTGAGTCCCTTGGCCATGTCCGTCAAGCCTTGCCGTGATTGCAGCGGCATTTTGGTAAAAATGTCCGATTGCAGATCGCGACGAATGGTGTTGAGCAGCGCTTTGATCTGTCGCAGTTGATCGACGCTGATTGTTAGATTATCCGGGCCCGGAGGCCATAAGAGAGGGAAGCGAACGTGCGCGCGAAGCTGTGCCTTCGCTTGTTTGAAGTAGTTTGTCACGAAAGCATCCCGCTGACTTTCTTCGGCGCGGCGAAGCAGGTAGTTGCAAGTGGCGACGAACGGCTCTTTAAGTTTGCCCGGGTAATCTTCTGCCTTCGCGCCTAATGCCGCCAGGGCGCTGGTTAGCAGTTCGAACGGCTTCCATACCAAGCCGATCAGATTCATTCGTTCCGTATAATGAAACTGGGGTGCTCCCTCGCGACACTCTCGATACCAATCCCAGCGAGCGAGGTAACTGGCTTTCTTCTCTTTTACCGGCACGAAGATCGCGTCGTCGAGTGTCTTGAACTCTTCCAATTGGGGTTGGCTGACCGCGCCCGCAACCTGGGTTTTCATCTGTTCGGAAATGTCCGCCAGTTTCGCTTTGATCTCCCGAAGAAGAGCATACTTGTTGTCGTCCCGCGGCAACGCCTGCAGGATTTTATTCAGCGGATTTCCGGTCGCGTTGGCCGCAGGGAGGACCTTTTCTATATCCGCCTGGATAGCCGCGATTTGCCCAAAGCGTGATTCGTTGCCCGCGATCAGATTCTGATAGCCGGCGATCAGGGTTTCCGGGCCATCTTCGAACACACCGGCTCGCCTTAGTTCGGCGAGTTTTTCTTCCATGGCGATTTTGACAGTATTGACCTTATCGAACATGATGGCCACTTCCCGATCGCTGGTTGCCGGATCGTCTTTGATCCCGGCTTTGGTGGAGAGGTCGATTTCGGTCGCCTGATATTGCCGGGCAAGGTCCGCCAGCTGGACGAGCAACTGAAGGTTGCCGGCCCGGGTCTGAATTCGATCTCGAGCACCTGTTAACAGATGATCCAATCCCACTCGGATCGCCGTGTTCTCCGCCAGACTTGAACCGCCGCTTGCCCATTCGACGGGCCACTTCCCATGCCCGTCAGGATTATCGCTATAGGTCCAATTCATGATATCGATCAGGCGCGGCTCGTTCGACCGGTCTGCGACATATTCGAGCAACGGCGCGAGGAAGTCTGTTCCGGGCATACCCTCCGCCGATTGGCCGAAATTCCGGCGTAGAGCTATTTCCACGCGGACGAGAGCGGCGAGCGCTTTCGCTTCGAGAGTGCTTACACGGTCGGGCGGTCTTGGATCGGGTTTACCATGTCGGGGGAGCAGCGGGTTTGGTTCGCTCATCTTCTGGCGGGTAGCGTCCAGGAGCGGTTTGACCACGCTGTCTTCAAACAGAACCCGCTGCGCGTGCTGCCGTCCTCTGTCGGGATCAGTACCGGAATGCGCAAACAGACTGAAGATCCAGGGAATCTGGAGCGGCTTACCGGCGAGCTCGCGCAGCGCCTCATGAAAATCGGCAATGGATAACTTTTCGTAGTGAAAGCCGGCCCGGGTCTCCGGTGTGAAACCGGGACCGACCGGCTGATCGCCGCGGTATTGAAAAAGGGCGCTTCCTGCGGGATCGCCTATCACGATTGGCTGCCAGATCTTCCCTCGCCAGCCTTCTCTGGCCCGCGCCCAGAACCCGCTTTGAGCGACGACGCTCTCCTGTAGCGAACGGAAACCAAAAATTCCGAATAAAAGCAGGCATAACAGCCCGAGCACTCCCGCGCCGAAAAGCAGCAGTTTGCGGTGCAGCAACATGCGATCCGTGTTGCTTGCCCGAGTAACCAGGCCGTCCTCCCTGAAAACCTTGTCCAGAAACAGGTCCCGCAGAAAATAAGAATGTTCTCGTTCCCAAGCACGTCCAGCCGTCAACCGATCTACGGGCAGGCCCATGACTCGGGCAAGTTCCTCGTCGAGCGCAGAACCTTCCCGCATCGAAGACGTGAAATAGATTCCCCGCAGAAACAATGGGCGCGATGTCCATTCGCCGGCGACGAAGATCGTTTCCAGGTAACGGCGAAGCCGCGGCGCGAGCGCGCTCAGGCTTTGGGGAAAATCATAGAGCCGATCCACTTCGTCCGCCCGCCGGCTATCTGCCTCGCCGGGTATCGGATCAAGCAGCAGACCAAGTCTCCTTCTGCGGAGCCGTTGCGCAACCGTTCGCAGATGATCTTCCAGCAGTTCGGGTCGAAATGGAGCATCGAGCGGAGTCGGATTCGACCAGCCGAGCATTTGTTGCTGGGCACGCGGATCATCCAGCGATTCGAAATATTCGCGGAACCCGTGGATCAGATCGCACTTGGTCACCAGGACGAAGACCGGAAAACGAATGTCAAGCTGCCGCTGGATCACTTCCAGCTGGCGCGCAATTTTGGCGGCTTTGCGCTCCATCTCTTCCGGAGAATCCTGGACCAGGCTTTCCACAGGAACGGTCAGCAGCAATCCATTGACCGGGCAGTTAAAACGATGCTTTCTAAGAAGTCCGAGGAACTCCAGCCATTCGCTGGTTGCGCCCGGTTGGACCTCTTCGAAGATCAATCTCCCGGCGGTGTCGAGGATCACTGCATAATTGGTGAACCACCAATTCATGTTGATGGTGCCGCCGACTCCTTGGAATTGGTCCTGCAACCCTGGTGGAAATCCCGCTTGCGAGTGACGGATTGCTTCGGTTTTGCCTGAACCAGGCTCTCCGACAATGACGTACCATGGCAATCCGTAAAAATCCTTGCCCGCCGACTCGAATTTCTCGATTCCCTTGGCGAAATTGCGGTGCAGATCTTCCAGCCGGCCGCGGGCTGCGGCGTCGGTAATCCCGCTGTTGGCTCCGGTTCCGGCAATTTCGCCCCGCATCGTCGCAGCACGGCGCTGGCGCGCCCAGAAAACGATCAGGAGGTACAATGCGAACAGCAGCACGAGCGCCGCAATACCGATTGCGACCAGAAGCGCGGTCCGAAGCCCGAAGACGTAATAGGCAGCAAAGATAAAAGCGCCAATGAGAAGAAAGAGGAGCAGCTTGACCCAGAGGGCGAGGCTCGCAAACGCGTTAAAGAGATAGGCCAGCTCTTTCACAGCCTGTTCTACTTAAGCTTCACTTCGAGATCTCCTGGGAGCCAATTGCGGTCAGAGAATCGGTAAGTGAGAGCGAGGCCGCGTGAAAAAGGTAGGCTTCAACCATCACCACGATCAGACAAAGCCCGGCAAAAATAATCGCAATTCCACCCAGCCTGGACGCGGGTGGTTGCACCAGATCTCGCGTATCCACATTGAGATACGTTTCCGGACAGATCCGGGCTGTTCTGTCCACTTCCATTGCGGCTCGTATACGCTGGCTGATATCCAGCATTTTACCTCGCAGGTATTCAGGCTGATTGGCGTACCACCCGGTAAATCCCAGTCCAAGACAGGTGTAAAACACTACCAGGCGCTGGCTCGCCTCGTCGCTGGAGTCATTCAGCGTTTCGTCCAGCAGGTCAAAAAACTTTTCGTCGCCCGCGAGTTCTTTTCTCTCGTAAGCGAGCCGCCTTCCGTTCCATGTTGCAGCCAACCCGAGGCCGCTTTCCGAGACCATCGAGTCCACGAAGAAGGTCATTGGCAGTTCCAGCTTCTGCCAATGCAACCTGAGCGAGGGATCGGCATCGGCAGAATGGCCGGTGTCTGCGAAGAGCTGCTCAATTTCTAAACGCAGCTGATCGTAATTGAGCAGAGCTCCTCCCTGGTTGCGTCCAAGGCGATTAAGAAGGCAAACCTTGAGGAAAATCGGTTCGCAGAGTTCAAGCGGGGTCACACTAGATATCCAGTTTTGGCAGGGTCATATATAATGTCAGATCGTAGTCCGCCGATTCATGTCCGGTCCACCGGACAATAGCTGATTTCTCACTTTGTATTTGTTGCCAGCTGCGGGCGCTTTCTCCGCGCAGCAGACGGAAATAATAAAGATTAGATTGCGCGGGAAGTTCGAGGGGAGGGAACCGTTCCTCTTTGAGGATCACGCCGCGAATGGCGCGTTCGGCCATGCTCTCAGGCATGAGCTTGAATCGGTCGGCGTCTTCGACGAGTCGCGCCAGCGAGCGTGGATCCTCCTTGGTTCTTACTCCCAGGAAATAATCGCTGGGTCTGAGGAAATGCTCGTCTGTCAGAGCCGCCTTAAGAACTCCGTTCGCCTTAACAAACGGCGCTTTCAGGAAGCTCGGAGCGACACTACCGCGCAGCAACTCACGGATCTTCGCCGTTAGCTCGCTAAAGCATGGATAAGGATTGTCGTGCTGGTAGGGTGCGGAATCGTAAAGATCTCGATCAGGATGAAGGGCTGCTAGTTCGCCCAGGAGTTCTCGCAGTTCCAGGTAGATATCGAATGGTGCAAGGTTTGCCGTTTCAATGAGCGCCTCCAGCCTCGCCCCGAACCGATTCAGGGTCCGCAGTCTCATCACTTGTTCGAACTGCAGGCCACGCATGGTGTCGATGCTGAATCCCCCGCGCGTAATCTGGAGAACCAATTCCTGGCGGCTGCCTAACACCTGACTGCTCAAGTCGTGCACGAGTTCGCGGAGAGTTGCCGATCCGTCCAGGACCAGGCATGGACCGACAAATTCTGGGTCGCGCCTTGGTAAGCCGACCTCTTCACCTGCGGCTCTGGTCACCCGTAGGAGAGGGATGACTTCAAGATCCGAAGGATCCTCATTCTCTAATAAAAGGCGCGCGTTGACTCTTCGTTGGAGGACGGTTTTAACGTTTTCTCCCGTGTTCTCGTCGGCTACTTCCGTTTCTGTGATGCGGTAAAGAATCTTCGCCCGTGGATCGACTGTCTGGCCCGGATTGACGCAATTGGCTCGTGCGGCAAACCAGAGCGGTACCCCGAGGTAGACGTTGAATCGCCCTCGGGATTCGAAGGCCTGCTTGAAATCGATGGCAGGCAATTCGGCGTCCGAGGGAAACAAAACTTCCTGGCCGCTTGGCATAACTGCATGGAGCCGATCAAAACGGAGCCGCATATTCTCCAAATCATCATTGGAGAGACGCGCGTCGATCAGGCCGTAGGGATAAGCCCAGTTCAGACGCCGCTCGAAGGCGGAGACTTCAAGAATGTGGCGCTGGACTCGCTGCAAATGATGCGGCAACAGAAACAATCCTTCGTGCCAATGTATTTGCATAAAATGTCGGGTTGTGACCGGGTCCTGCGCATCGACCGGATTATCGTCCCCGGATTTCCGACCGCGAAATCAATTCCTCCGTGTAATTTACGATACCATCAATGATTTGCGTTTCGACGGCCTGTCCGCTCAGGTTGTCTGCCAATTCCACATAACGGCGCCAGCATCTCAGTTCCACGTTGGAGATGAATCCGGGCGCCTTCGACTCAACGCCGGCTCGTATCTTTTCGGGTGCGAATCTCTCCAGATGTTTGCGTGCGAAGATTTCTCCAGCCGGTCCGATCGCGGAGAGCAAGCCGGCGGTCAACTGGCGCGTCTTCTCGAGCATTTGGGTAATTTGCAGAGTGGCTACCTCACGGTCCCCGGCCAGATAACGTCCGATAGTCCGCCGCGGATTGTCGCTCCCTTGGTCGCGGCGCAAACTTGATTTAGGTGCAATGTTCTTCCAGACGTTCCAGATCAAGTGGTCCAGGGTGACCATCATCTCCAGCAAGGCCGTGAACAGCTTGATCAAGCGCTCTTCGTCTAAAGTCTCTTTAGGCGTTATTCCCAGTTTACCCAGGAGTTCCAGCGGCAACTCTATGCCTCTGCCCGGCGGAGCGAACAGTCCAAGCGCTTGCAGTTTCTGGGCCAGCGCAGCCTTCGCCTCGTTGGTGAACTCAGGCAGCCGGGCGATCAGTTCATCCGCGAGCTCTTGCGGGCCTCTTTGCATCGTCTCAGTTTCCGGCGGTTTAAAATAGGGAGCGTCGATCCGTTCCGGACCCGGGAAACGCTCCATCAGCGCCCCGAGGTATTCGGGGCGCCTGCTTTCGGTCACGTCTTTGATTGACCGTTCGATCTCTTCCACCAGATAATCGTGGCGGGTGCTTGGCGGATCGTCCGCAAAACTGGTCTGCAACATCCAGAGACGTGCAGCGACCTTTTCGGCCCATTGGCGGGCTTCTGGCACGGGTGGCAAAGTGACGAACGGCTCAGATTTCTCGGAAGTGCCAGGCATGCGACATTAGAAACACAGAGTAACATAGTACGTTCCGCGTGCTTCGCAGCGCAACCTAAAACAGAGCAAGGCCGCAGCCGGAAAACTTCGGAGTCTCAAGCACCCGCGCGATTTTTCGCGTTCAATGCCGGCAAAATGTGTAACCGTACGCGCGTATGAACTACCGCAGACTTGGTAAAGCTGGCGTGAAAGTCAGCGAACTTTCCCTCGGATCCTGGGTCACGTTCGGCGAGCAAATCTCTGATGATGTCGCAGAAGCCCTGATGATCAAGGCATACGACGGAGGGATTAATTTTTTCGATAATGCCGAGGGCTATGCTTCCGGCCGATCCGAATTGGTGATGGGTAAGATTCTCCGGAAACTTGGCTGGCCGCGCGACACCTGGCTCATTGCGAGCAAAGTCTTTTTTGGCTCGGCCGAACATCCGCAAAAACCCAATCAGTACGGCCTCAGCCGCAAACATGTCTTCGAGGCCTGTCACGCTGCCTTAAAACGCTTGCAGGTCGATTACCTGGACCTGTTCTTTTGCCATCGTTCCGATCCAGAGACGCCAATCGAAGAAACGGTTCGCGCGATGTCCGATCTGATTGCCCAAGGCAAAGTTTTATACTGGGGAACGAGCGTTTGGAAGGCGCACGAGATAATGGAAGCCTGGTCGGTGGCGCGTGAGTCTCACCTGGTTCCACCGACCATGGAGCAGCCCTATTATAATCTCCTCCAGCGAGATCGCGTCGAACTCGAATACGCGCGCCTCTATGATAGGATCGGACTGGGCCTCACCGTCTGGTCTCCGTTGGCCAGCGGGCTGCTGACAGGAAAATACAGCGACGGGCTGCCCAAAGATTCCCGCCTTGGTCTCGAAAACTATGGTTGGCTTCGGGATTGGGTCCTAAAACCGGAGCGTCTGGAGAAAGTTCGCCGATTAGGAAAGTTAGCTGGCGAACTTGGCCTTTCTCCATCGGTACTGGCGATCGCGTGGTGTCTGAAAAACCCGCATGTCAGCTCGGTGATCCTGGGAGCTTCGAAGGTGGCACAATTGGAAGAGAACCTCCAGGCTTCTGCGGCGGCAGAAAAGCTGACCCCGGAGTTGCTGAAACAGATCGACGAGATGATGGGCACTAAGCCGAAGGAAACTTCCAACGCGGACAATCACTGATTCCAGGAGTCAGGGGAAGCGGGTCGGGTGTGGGGGGACGTTTCGGCGTCGGGAAGATCGAGTAGCGAGAGCAGGATTTCCGCCCGATCTGCGGTGCAAAAAGTCGTTGGTCGCTAGAGGCGTCATCTTAATTGTTTGCCAGCGCAGGCTTTGTCTTCTCTGAAACAGCGAGGTCTGCCGAGGGCGAGTTTCTTCTCGATCTTCACGCGCGACCGCGCCCGTAGGGTGCCTCTGACTCCTTCGCCTGGTGCCTGAAAAACCCGCACGTCAGCTCGGTGATCCTGGAAATTTCGAAAGTGGCGCAATTGGAAGAGGACCTCCATGTCTCTGGCGGCGTCGGCAAGAGCAAGAAGCCCATGAGATGGAGCGGATCTACCCCTCGTTGGGTATGGCGAGTGATCGTCGTTCGAGCGAGGCATCGCCTTGATTTTCTGCCAGCGCAGGCTTTTGTCTCCTGACTCCTGTTTCCTGACTCCTTACTCCTCACTCCTCACTCCTTACTCCTG
>JAFAKL010000240.1 GCA_019235445.1 Verrucomicrobiota bacterium
AAAGCCAGCACCATTCGTGTGTTGCTGATCAAATCGCGGGAAGCTTGGCAGATCGCTCGCGAATGCCACGCGTTGTTCAACGCAGCATAGGAACAGCTTCAGGCGATCAGCCGCGCTCGGACCGCCTTGCCGGCGGCCCATTTGAACGCGCCGAAGCCCAAGGGGTTCAGGGAGACGGTACACTAGTACTAGTGCCGACCAGTCCACCGCTTCCCATGGACAACCCAGATTAGTGATGGAGTCGGAGGTTCCGGCGTTAGGTTACGAAACTGTTACAAAGTAGGCGAAGCCGGCCCCCTATTACATTTCGAACCTCAAGAAGATCGAGGAAATTATGTTTCTGTGCCCGCTACCGTTACTGAAGTCCAAATGCAGGAGAAGGATGGCTTTTGGCTGGAGGCGGAAAGTGTGATTCCGGAAACTTTTTTCGCAGTTGAACTGGTATTGGGACAATTAAGACTCGCGCAATCCTCGAAGAATGTGACGCCTTCGACTGCTGCTAAGGTACCCTGTCAGGTGAGACGGCAAAACGGATCGAAGAGATCATGAACATTGGAGGAGAGCAGGTTACCGCGGGGGTGATGGCTTTTGCCGCGATAGGAATTTGCATTTCGCTATTTTTTGAATTTATCAACGGTTTTCACGACACCGCGAACGCCGTTGCCACTGTCATTTACACGCACAGTCTGCCGCCTACCGCGGCCGTGATTTGGTCAGGGATCTGGAACTTCATCGGCGTGCTGCTGTCCTCGGGCACAGTGGCTTATAGTGTGGTGGCGATCCTTCCACCTACGTTGGTCCTCAACGTTTCTTCTGGCACTGGAGCCGCCGCCCTTTTCGCGCTGCTGCTGGGCGCTGTCGCTTGGAATTTTGGAACGTGGTACTTCGGAATGCCCTGCTCCAGTTCCCATTCTTTGATCGGCTCGATGCTAGGTGTAAGCCTTGTCTATACTTTAATAGATGCTAAACGGGGAGGAGGAATTCACTGGGACCAAGCGGGACAGGTTTTTTTGTCCCTGCTCATTTCGCCGATTGTCGGATTTGTCGCGGCGGCTCTGATCCTTTTGGCATTGCGCAGATTTGTGAAAACTCCCGGACTTTTCGAGCCTGCGAATCCTGAAAAAAGTCCGCCTCGCTGGGTTCGAGGGCTGCTGGTCATCACGTGCACCGGCGTCAGCTTTGCCCATGGTTCCAACGACGGTCAGAAGGGAATGGGCCTGTTAATGCTCGTCCTGATTGTGGCGCTTCCTTCCTCCCTGGCCTTAAATTCTGACATTAAGCCAGATGAATTGCAACGGCTCACGACCGAACTCGATCACGGCTTACAGTATTTGGGAGCAAAGGAGCGAGGAAAACAGCCGCCTCGGAAGGAGGACGCAAAAACTAAGCTGACTGAGTACAACGCGCCCAAAGGAGAATTCAACGATGAGGTGTTTCCCGCCCTGATCACCGAGCTCAAAGACTTACGCAGCAATCTCACAGGCAAGAGCTCCATTGAACAAATTCCACTCCATGACCGTCCCGCCCAACGACAAAGCGCGTTTCTAGCTCAGCAAACGCTGAAGAAATTGGTAAAACAAAAGCAGATCGGGGAGAAGGATTTGGACGCTCTTGAAGACGGCCTAAAAAAAGCAGTGGAGTACATCCCGATCTGGGTGAAAGCCGCTGTCGCGCTCTCCTTGGGCGTAGGTACCATGATCGGGTGGCGCCGCATCGTAACGACGGTTGCAGAACGCATCGGAAAAACCCATTTAGCTTATGCGCAAGGCGCTTCTGCTGAACTGACAACGATGGGAACCATCTTTCTAGCCGACAATTTCGGCCTTCCGGTCAGCACCACGCACGTCTTGACTTCTGGCATTGCCGGAACGATGGCCGCCAATCAGTCCGGCTTGCAGAAAAGCACACTGCGAAACATCATTCTAGCTTGGGTGCTCACGTTGCCCGTCTGTTTTTTCCTAGGCGCCACGCTTTTTGCGGGTATGCTTTATTTGTTTTTCAACATCCTGGGGTGGAAATAGCGGGTCTGGTTTTGCATGGTGTGTGTCGGCCAGGTTGGTGCAATGGGGCGAATCGACCCGGCGAGCGAAGTCAATTCACGCCTCGGCCAGGATAGTGCTCAAGGTGCGTCCGCAGGGACGACGACGGTCAAAAATCGCAAACGACGACGAGAACGATTTGGAATCGAGGTCTTCCCGCTCGTCCTCGTTCGCGTCCTCGTCGTCGTTTTCGTTCTCCGCTTTGGCAAGGAGAATAACACATTTGGACGAAAGCTCGATCAACCGTCCCTGCGGGACTAGACGCGTCTTTTTTCTTTTTCCAGGCACTTCGTGCCAGGCTACCGTCGTTTTAATCCCTCCGGGATAAATGCGTCACGGCACCTCCCTGCCGCTGCGATAAGTTAACGCTCATGGGGATCCGCGCCAGGGCTGGAGTTTGGACATTTCGAAGACGATTTTCAGGCCTGGGTGCCTCTCCGGAGAAGGTACCCCGGAAGGGCACTGGCCCTGAACCGGAGTGTAACCCCCCTAAGCTAACTTAACTTAAGGAAAATTCTACAACGATAGAGGGCAGCCTGTCCCGCAGGGACCAAACGAAAGTAGCCAGGCACGAAGTGCCTGGAAACAAGAGAAAAGTGGACCCGTCCCGGAGGGACGGTTGATCTGCTCACCAGGATGAATTCCGTTTTGCTTTGCGATGCCGCCCGAGACCGAGGAAAGGAGCAAGACACATTTGGAGGAAACCTCGATCAACCGTCGCTACGGGACTAGTGCACCAAGTCCGTGACTGGTATTGCGGCGTTGCGATCAAAATGGGCCGCCGGCAAGGCGGTCCGGGCCGGACTGGCGGTAGGAGGGAGCATATCTGAATCGATACGTGACCGAGGAGCAACGCAACCGCCGACCCATTTTCATCGCAACCCTTCGGGCCGCGCATCTTTCGGCCGGCTGCTTTGTCGCTCATCGGTCGAAGACCTCAGCGGGTATTCTCCCTCTTCGCTTCGCGCATCCAGCCGAACTACGCGGCGGCGCCGCTATACCAGTCACGGACTTGGTGCACTAAACGCGTTTGTTTTCTTTTTTCCAGGCACTTCGTGCCAGCCTACCCTCGTTTTAATTTCTCCTTGATTAATGCGCCACGGCACCTCCCTGCCGCTGCGATAATGTTAAGTTAACTTAAGAAAATCCTACCACGAAAGAGCGTACCGGCTATGTGCCGTCCGCCAGCAACTTTTACCTCATTCCCGTTTCGTGAACAAGAGT
>JAFAKL010000390.1 GCA_019235445.1 Verrucomicrobiota bacterium
CGGGATGTGGCCGCATAGCAGAGTCGGCGTTTGGGGATCTGTCCGCAATTCAGTCCGCAGGAACGCGAGTTGCTCTTCGACAAACTCCCCGATGTAAAATCCGTCCGGTTGCGGCAGCACATCATCCAGCACGATGAAGCGCCATCCTCCCTTTCGAAAAGCGTAGAATTCATGTTCCAGGCCAAGCCTCATGCGATACAAACCTTTGCCATATCTTGGGTCGTCGCGCTGGACGGAGGCGTTTTGCGTTCCAACCAGGTCATGATTTCCGAAAGTGAAAAACGTTGGCAGGGCTGTGTGACCTCTCCAGATCTTCAAAAATCGATCGAGGAGTTGCTCGGCTGCCGGGAAATCCAGGTGCGGCGACTCATGAGTCAGGTCCCCACCGAAAAGGATCAAATCGGGCTTCGGTTTTAAACTTTCTATCGCAGAGAGGGCCGCCACGAGGCCGTCTTCGGAGTGCAGGCGATTGTCGACCATCAAGTGAGAATCCGTAGCAAAAACAACTCGGAGAACTGTGTTATCGGGGGGTTCTGAGATTTGTCCATGCCCTGTGCGTAGCCCGGCAGCTAATCCTCCGGCCAGGATCGCGGTACGGGAAATGAAGGCGCGACGAGATATTTGCACGGCCGCCTATTGAAAGTTGTACAAGGTGGAGACGTCAACCCCAGATTACATCTTCCAGATACTCCGCTCGGCAGTGGAGATATTCGTTCCAGCCGCCTTCATGAGAAAAACCCCTGCGAGTCTCAAGTAATTATCGTCAGCGCTGTCAATCGCATTGCAGCCGAGTACCGGATCTTCGGATTGCGAAGGTAACATTTTCAAGGTCGGAAAAAATTTTGGATTGAAAGATTGTCCCTCTGAGAGAATCCTCAAAAGGTGGTCCTGATTGGGAGGATCAATCGCCAGAATCGATGAGCCACTCGTGAAGTACACTCCTGCGGTTTCGTCAAGCCGGAATGGGCGGGTAGCCCGAAGCATCTTACACATACTTGTCCTCGTCCTGGAGCATGAGTTAACTTCATGCGACGCAATCGCGCGCAGGCTATCGAGGAACCTCTCCGACCTTGGTCGGAACCCCCGTGGTGCTCGGTTTAGTAAGCCAGAATTTTTTCGCCAGCCTCGCGCCTTCCAACGCGACGAGAAGAAAGAGCAACCATCTGGCGACGTACCAGTGTCCCTTGCCGGCGATCGTTTGATGGTAAATCAATACGATCGCCGCGACATAAGCCAGCCGGTGAAGCAGCTTCCATCTCTTGCCGCCCAACTTCCGGACCGCCCAATTGTTGCTGGTTAACGCGAGCAAAACCAGGATCGTCAGTCCGATTAGGCCAAACCAGATGAAGGGTTTGGAAAAGCTCTGAAGCACGTCTTCCAAATCGCCCTGATAAAGGAGATGACACGAGAAATGGATCAGTCCGTAAATGCAGGCCGACACGCCGATGTAACGACGATGCCGGTTCAGTGCGTTCACGACCGCAGAACGCGGAAAGAGCACCCGGAGCGGAGTCAAACTCAAGGCGAAGCCCAACGTCCAGATTGCAATCTCGCCCGAGACGTGGAGCAGCCGTTCGATGGGATTTGCCCCGAGCTGGTTGGTCAGCGCCGGAACGATCAAAAAGCACACGCCGATTCCGGAAAGAATGGCGAGCGCAACAATCTTCCTGGCGAGAATTCTGGAAACGAGAGTCATGCCCCGGCCAATGGAACGGATCAGAAATTCCGCCGGAGATCCAACCCGGCGTAGAGCCCGGCGATTTCTTTTTCGTACCCATTGAACTTCAGCGTCGCTTGTCTACCGCCAAAGAAGCCGGCACCAATAACGCGTTCCGTTTTCTGACTCCAGCGGGGATGATCGACTTCAGGGTTCACGTTTGCGTAAAAACCGTACTCGTCAGGCGCCATCTCGTTCCATAAGGTTTTCGGCTGCTGGGCCACAAAGTCGATCCGGACTAGCGATTTCGCTCCTTTGAACCCATACTTCCACGGAACAACTAACCGAATGGGTGCCCCGTTTTGGTTCAGCAACGGCTTCCCGTAGATGCCGGTCGCAAGGAATGCCAGCTCATTGGTTGCTTCGGCGATGGTCAGCCCCTCCGTATACGGCCAGGGAAAATCCTTTGCGCGCTGACCGGGACAGTTCTTCGGGTCCAGGAAGGAAGTGAATTGGAGATACTTCGCCTCGGGCTTTGGCTGCGCCATCGCCACAAGCTTTGAGAGAGCGAACCCGTCCCACGGTATCACCATTGACCAGGCTTCCACGCATCGGTGCCGGTAATTTCGCTGTTCGATCCCCCCAATCGTTTTGATGAGGTCGTTCACGTCATATTTCCCGGGCTTTGCGCACATGCCGCCGAGCTCGATCGTCCAAGGCTCGGTCTTCCAGCCTTTGTTGGCATTCTGTTTCGGGTCGTCCTTATCAAGACCCCATTCGTAAAAGTTGTTATACCCGGTGATGTCGTTGGAGGGAGTCAGCTTAACCCCGGACAGGGTGTCTGCGGGGTTCAGCGAATCAGGAAAGCCAAAGGTCGCGGCACGGGCCACGGCAGGCAGCAACGCCCCAGCCGCGATCCCTAGACCGCAGGTGCGCAGAAACTGGCGTCGTGCAACGTATTGGGATTCAGGAGTAACCGCCGAGTCAGGTAACTGCCAGGAGTGTTTTTTTCGGATAGACATGAGGAAAAGGATTCACGATTTCCTCTCCTTCGGAGACACGGGGACGATTATTTATTCCCGGCATCTCACCCGACAGTTGCGATCTGGGCAATGCGTCCTCGCTGTGCTTCTCGACGTCGAGCAAAACGAGCACGCTTCGTTTACCTGGGTTCAGGTTTTAGTTTCGAGCATAACTCTCAGATCAGCGATTTTTTACTCGAATCCCTAAGCGACACCTGATCCAATCGGGGGTTAGACGGGCGCGCAGAAAAAGGGTTCTTGCCCTTGTCAGTTTGCTGGCTGGGGCAGGTTAAGAATCGGCTCTTAATCACCTACAGTTCCTCCAAAAAATGAAAACCAACAGTCCTACTAAAAGAGGTATGTTCGTCACTGAAGACGGCCAGAATGTTCTCTTCACCTTTCTCCTCCTCATCTTGCTGTTTGCTCTGTGGGGATTCTGTAATGGAATGATTGACGTGATGGATAAGCATTTTCAGGAAGTACTGCACCTGGACCTGGCTCAATCTGCCTGGGTGCAATTCGCACATTATTTAGGCTATTTCCTGATGGCGCTCCCCGCGGGATGGCTGGCGGCGAAACTGGGTTACAAAGGCGGCATCATTTCGGGTCTATTGTTGGTTGCGGTGGGTGGATTCTGGTTCATTCCGGCGACGCACATCGGATCTTTTTGGGCCTTTTTGCTGGGCGTCTGCATTATTGCTGCCGGTCTGACCTTCCTCGAAACGATCGCTAATCCATACGCCACGGTTTTGGGGCCGGAGCAATACGGTGCCACCCGCATCAATCTGGCCCAATCCTGCAACGGCATCGGCCTGATTTTCGGACCGATCGCGGGAGGCATGTTTTTCTACTCCAAAAATGCCGCAGGAGAAAGCACGGGCAGCGAGAATCTCTGGATCCCCTACGCCGGAGTCGCCATCGTGGTCATCATACTGGCCGTTGTCTTCTTTTTTGCCAATGTTCCTGACATCAAAGCCAAAGACGATTTTCACATAGACGTTTCGACGCCGGGGGTTTCGCACTCCATTTGGTCGCACCCGCATTTCGTGATGGCCGTTATCGCCCAATTTTTGTATGTGGCCGCCCAAGCGGGCATTTTCAGCTTCTTTATAAACTACATGACCTCCCAGGTTCCCGAAATTCCTCCCTCGGTGGACGCGGCCGTGCAACATGGCCCGGACTTCTTCAAGCACTGGATGAACAGCTTGACGGAAATCCGCACGACGGGCGCCGTCGATTTCAACAATAGAGGCGCCTCCAATCTGGTCTCAGTGGGCCTCCTTCTGTTCCTGGGCGGCCGGTTCATCGGCACTGCTCTCCTGAGAAAATTCGCTGCGGATAAACTTCTCGGTCTTTATGGCGCCATCAACACGGTGCTCTGTCTGCTCATCTTCTTCAAATTGGGCTGGCTGTCGGCGTTATGCGTCTTTGGGACTTATTTCTTTATGTCGATCATGTTCCCGACCATCTTCGCCCTGGGTATTTTCGGCCTTGGGCAGCGAGCGAAAAGGGCGTCTTCCTTTCTTGTCATGGCCATTATGGGCGGGGCGATTCTGCCAAAGGTGATGGGAGCGATTGCCGACGCGTCCGATCTGTCCCGGGCATTCATCGTGCCTATGGTGTGCTTTGGGTTCATTGCAATTTATGCGTATATGTGGCCGAGACTAAGCGGTGCGGAGGAGGGCATGCGCGGGATATCGGCGACAGGCGGCCATTGACGCGAGCTAGATCTTTGGGTGTGATCGTCACGGTGTCCAACCAGCCCCACTTTTACTTAGTGCGCCGTCTCGCCTAAGCGGTGATCTCGCCGCAGGTCGGATGGCTGTGTTTCAAGGCGCGAGCGAAGTGCCCGTATGTGAGTTCATATGGATCAAGCGAGCAACGCGGAAACAGCCAACTGGCCTACGGC
>JAFAKL010000522.1 GCA_019235445.1 Verrucomicrobiota bacterium
ATTTCGTTGGACACGCGGATGCCAAGGTTTTCAAGGATGGTGCTGTTCATGATTCAAAAAATCTCTAGTCCTGATATTCTCGAGCCCACTGGGCCGACTTTATGGGCCAGGGCGCCGGTGGTCTGCCAGAAGGCCCGCACAAGGTCGGGATGTTCTTTCCCAGCGTCGAAAAGCAACCATGCGCCAAGCCCGAGAATGACGAGCGCTTTGGTGAGCCGGAAAAAAAGCCGACAGACGAACATGCAAAAGAGAAACAAGAAAAAGTTCATCGCTGATTAAAACGAACTGTTGTCCATCGTTCCGACTTCCTCCAAAGCCGGCCGGATTGAAAAAGAATCGCTTCGACCGTGTAGTTATTCTTTTTCCCGCCGTTCTTGAGCCCGATGAATTCCTTGGGGGGGCACGAATCTTCCTCGACTTCAGAAACAGAAACGTTGCTAGTCGGACCGCTAGCGGCACTCACTGATCCCGACCCGGAAATACTGTGTCGGTACTGCGTGTCTTTGGCGATGGTTTTGGCGCTCCATTCTGTAGTAACCGCATCCCCGTTCCGATGAAAGATTTTGGTAGCGTGATTTCCTAATAGAGTATCAACCTTGTGCTTACCGTCGCGACCGTAAGCATCGAGAAAGTTCGGCAAGTTCTGCGTGAGCCTAACAACGGAAATTCCTTTGCTACGCGCTGTGGTCTGAAATAACGCGTCTTGTTCGATGGTGAAGTAGTGCGCTTCGTCCTCCCATAAAAATACCGGACGGCCAACCGGTGACTCATACGCCCGCCGATCAACCGCCCGCTGAAAAAGCTGTGCCCAAATAAGCGCGGCGTATTGGCCGGCCTCGCGATACTTCGCAATTGGAATGTCAATCACGACTATCTTTCCCGCCAGAATGTCGTCGGGGGTTAGATTGGTGCTCGCGCCAAAGAGCTCGCCAATCTTGCCGCGGGTGAGGGGATCAAACATCCCGGTGAAATCGGCATCGATTGTCTCGCGTGTCTTGGACGGCAGGAGTGGACGTTCGCTCATCCAGTAATTCTTGATCAACTCCCATTCTGGATGGTCGGCCGCCTTTTCTTCGGCCTTGCGCAATAGGTCGAAGAGAAAACTTTTGGCCTGCCACTGCGGATCTTTCGTCTGCTCTGGAAAGTGCGGAGCGTCTGTTATGATCTGATAGAGCGTGCGGAGCTGAACCGGGTGGCCAGCCAGTAGCAACAAAGTGATCGCGTTACGCAAAAGCTTCTTCTTCTGCGGCAACCAGAAGTGAGCCTCGCTCCCGCTGGCTTCTGTTCTCTTCTGAATGCTCGCTACGTCAACAAGGAGCGTGACCAAGTTCTCGGCAAAATCGACTCCGCTGGTCCCAGCCTCGTAATCCAGGAAATTGAACCGGAAGGCGCTCTCGGGAGAAAAGAAACGACCGTCGGCTTCCCTGCCGGCGCGCTTGAGATATTCGCGCCAGAGATCCGCTTCATCGGTCTTGAAGCAGAGGACCAGGCCGCCAAATCCGTTCTGCAGAAATTTGCGCGCGATCAACTGGCCGCTTCCAGACGTCTTTCCTGATCCGTTCTCGCCCATGATCAGAACTCCCTGGCACGCATCTCCGAGTGTCCACACATCGGCGTCGAGTTTGGAAAAGCGAACGAGCGGTAAGTCCAATGGCCATCGCTCACCAACGGGTTCCAACGTGTGACTCCGCGGCGGCTTGTGGCCGACCAACAATGAAAGAAACGGGCTCATTGATTTACGATGAGACACTTGTTGCTGCGCCGATCGTATTCGATTCGGCCCAAGACCGGCATTCCCCCATTACGCAACATTTCTACCGTTACGATATTCTTAAGAACACGCATCGCGGCGTTCTGCATCGGACGTGCTCCAAACCTTTCGCTGTAACCTTCCCTTTGGACGTACTCGACCACGCCCGGCTCAATCGTAATGCTGTGTCCTTGAGCGTTTATGAGGTCCAGGCACTTAGCGGTGTGAAGCGCTCCAATCTTCTGCAACGACTGGTAGTCCAGCTTGTTGAAAATCGCCTGCAGCTCAAAACGACCCATGGTCTCCACTCTGAAATCGGTCGTCCCGGCCTGAATCATGCGCCGGACAATCGTTTCGCGATCCGTAGATCGACTCTCCATTAAAACACGGCTGCCAACGTTGGAAGTCGCAACCACAACGTAGTTGCTAAGATCAAGAGTTTCGCCCGTTGCGAGTGTGAAGCGCGCTGCGCTCAAGATTTGCAAAAAGACGTCATTGATAAGCGGATGCGCTTTCTCGATCTCATCAAAAAGAAACGTTCCAGACCCTCGAGAACGGTCGTAATAATGCCCGAACAGGCCGCGTTCGCTTGTGTTTTGACCGCGAAGAACACCGATTGAATCGGGAGTCATGAATTCGCTCATGTCTAACCGCACAAGCTTCTCGGACGAGGCAAACAAATGTTCAGTAAACAGAAGCGCTGTTTCGGTCTTGCCCACTCCCGTCGGTCCAAGAAAGAGCATCGAAGTAATGGGACGTTTAGGAAAGCGAATCTCGCAAAACGAACCCTGGAGCATGGGAACAATCTCTTCGAGCACCTCTTCTTGACCGACGATGTTGCTGCGCAAAAAGTCGCCAAGCGTGTTCAGCCTGGAAATCAGATCGACTGGAATTAGCCTCGTCACGTTTTACAGCTCCATCCCTTGCTCTCTGATCGGTCCAGGTGCCATCTCGCGCTGCTCCCGCTGCGACCTAAAGTAATTAATTAAGGACGTGCTGCTACTTTCAAACCACATGGGTCCGTGATTTCCTATTATCCAAACACGCTTATTAAGCACCTCGCGTTCATATCGGTCCATCGCGTCTCTTTGCTCCTTGAGATCCTTAACCAGTTCTGAACTCATCTCCGCTGCTTTTCAGCGTTCAATTTCGAAAAAGCGCGATGCTTGTTCCAGGCTCATTGGAATTTGGTTTCCGGCCATTTGCGCCGCGCTCCTGGCGTTATCAACGGCTCGACTGACCTTCGACTTGCTGGACTTGCTGCCCCCATTTCGCGAGGGCATCGGTGTCATTCGCTGCCGCTTTCTCCGCTGCCGTTGGCGAAGGCGACGGTTGAGGATGCGCCGGCGTATTGAACCCCGCATTGATCTGATCCTGCAGACGCTGATTCTCGTCGATCTGGCTCTGGAGCTCTCCGCGCAGAGCGTTGTCCTCCTTTAACCGGTCTTCAATCCGCTTAGCAACCGCTTGAAGCTTTTCCTTAGCCGCATTGGCTTCAGCGATCGCGTCATTGATACGCTGGTCTTTGGGCGCAGGAACGTAATTGGGTGGCGTATAGACAGTCCGCGGGCCTCCGGAAACCTTCGTCGGCAACATCAGGTTCGGGCGAGCAGACTGGACAGTACGGTAGTAGTTGTGAGCTTCGTGGATGCCTCCGGTCTGATCTACATATCGGCCGAGACTGTAAATGTGGATTTGGGCCTGGGTTACGGCGCCTTTGGCGTCAACAGCCTCGATCTTATCAACCAGGCCAGAGCTAGATCGGCTTCGGTGATGAATTATGGTAACCCGTCCCTTGTGCTCTGTGGTGACGCTGACAGGTTGATTCGATGCGCAGCCGGCTATGCAAAGCACGGCCACGCTAATAGCTAAACTTTCGAACCTGATCATTCTGTTTCTCCTGTGGTTGAGCAGCGTTTTGGATTTCGCGCTCCATTTTTAAAGCTGCACGAACGCTCGGGTCTGTCTCGACTGGCGCGGCAGCGGGGTTGTCCGGAGCGGGCTCATCACCTGAAATTACCCGCTTGGCTGGAAACACCGTGTCGGTCACGAAGAGATAGAATTCTTTGCTCGAGCGAACGCGGACAAAGCGACCGTCACCGGTCTCGCCATTAAGGAGCTGGTCGAGATAATGCGCCAAGACAGGGGTTGTATCCGGAAGGACAACAGCCCCTCCGTCGCGGGATAAGGCCGAGCTGGCTGCCGCTGTACCGCTCTGGACCGCCGCCGTCATTAGGAGGGCAATGAAGGCTTTCGCATTGGCCCAATGATCGGACTCGACTAGCTCGCCCTGCAGACCAGCGCTGCCGTCCTCGATGCCGAATTGCTGATTGGTCGGATCTGCCTCGCGATCACACGCAATTCCGTGGACGCGGAGGTGCTTACCGTCGGCGTAGGTGATGAGCCACTGGCCCGCAACCTCGATCCGGTCGCGCACAGCGCCTGAAGCCGTGAAGCAACTCACGATTGAACCAGCGGGGATGATCATGTTGCCGTTCTGACATACGTCATGCGTGACCTCGCCCAGCACCGGCGTATTGATGTGGCTGCTCTCAACCGTGTTGACCAACATGCAGGCAATGAACGTGCCGGGCGGCAGCCAAGTCTTAGGCGTTCTGTGCTCCTCTGGCTTTGGAGTAGGGGAGGAGGCTGGTGCGGCTTGAACTTGGCCGTAAAAGCTGACCAGCGAGGGCAACGCGGCACGGTTCGGCGCGTTGGGGATCGGTGCCGTCTGTTGTGCAGGCGAGGCTTGCTCTGTATTCTGTCCCGGAATCAAGCGCCGATCGGATAAGAGCTTCTCTTTCTGCGCCTGACTCAGATCCACATTGTCGTTCGGATTGACCTTGCCAAGTTCTCGCTCGACCTGGTGCTTCGCGGCTTCGGCCTTCAGTTTGTCATGCGCATCGATCCAAAGCCAGCAAACGCCGAGACCGACGGCAATCAGGACCAAAATGAAACCGGGTCGCCCCGGCGAAAAGAAACGTAAAACTCTCAAGGAGTCTCCTTTGGTGTCGCTTGAGTGAGTGGGGCATTTGGAACTGGCGGAGCAATCTTAAACGGCTTACCGCTGTGACTCCCATTCTTCCACTGCCACACTGTTCCAGCGTCGCCCGGAAGCATTATTCTGAACTCGTTCTGGATTGAAAGGTTCGCTCTGCCGCCGTCAACATCGCCTTGGAGCACAACGACAATCGGAACCGTTGCGCCAGCCGGTATCGGTCGGATGCAATCAGTGAGCTTCGCCGGATGAACCTCATTGGAGACTTGGACCGTCGTGGCCCGGCCATCGAACTCGATTGGATGCGTGGTCTCGTTCTCGACAGTACCCTCAAGCACAACTGCGTCCTCCTTCGAGAATCTATGGATGCTGGAAACCGTCGTCTTCACCGTGCCGGAATCGCTCGTGTAGTCGCCCTGGCGAGAGGCGTAACCCTCATAAAGAGCCGGGTAAAGCTTGCGCATCACAGGGGCGTCGTGCGCCTTTCTTTCAAAACCTATGAGTAACTCCGGATCGTATTTAGGACGCTGCTCAACAACCTCTTGAGGCGTCACTTCGGCAGCCCGCGGCGCTGCCGGATCACTTTTTACGAGCGTCAACGCCACGTCCGGATCCGGGCCGCTCTGCAGATCAAAGACGTAGAGTTGGCCATCCAAAAGAACAGTGGCGACAACATGCGCAGTTTCGCTAAGCGCGTGCAAAACGAGAATGTTCGACCCTTCAGGATGATCGACTTGAACTGATCCGCCGCTGTTTGCGTTGGCTGTCACCAAACCCAGACCGAAGGTCCCAGACAGAGGCGACGGAAATAAAAGCGTGGTCGTAAGCGCCGGGCTAAGTTGAACGCGCATTGGCGCTCCAGGCGTCAACACTTTGGTGGAAATACCGGCGTTCTGCGCTTCGCTCGCAATCACTACGCTGAACACGAGCAATGCTGTCAACCTCATGCCGCCGCTCCTTCCTCGTTGCGCTTTAGGAACAGAACAACTTCTTCCATCGAGGTTGCGACCACATCGGACATGGAATACATCAGTTCCGGTTCTCCTCCGTTTGCTAGGATGACTAGAAGTTTACCCGCTCCAACGAAGTACCCAGCTTCCAAGTGGGCGGAGCGGCCACACGGGTTCACTAACACACATGCATCCGCCCACTTCATCGCGTCGAAGTCAGAACGGAAGCCAGCGACTGCTATCGGATGGTCCAGTGCGCTCGCGAACTGATCGGCCGTCCAGTTTCTCCAGTCCTCGTCTATTTCATGCCAGTGGAAGCCCGTCTCACCTGGCGCTGGATTTCTGAAGTCGTACACTTCGAACCCGGCTTTTAGCAGCTCGTCAACGACTGACGGCTGAATTGTATTTCTCCACGAACTCGCAACATAAATTTTCATTCGAAGCGCTCCTCGTAGTTCGTGATGACCAGGGGATAACGACCGTTTGTGGCCATGTCTTCGTTGACTCGAAGCCGTAGAAAGACCGTCACTTTTTTAGCGTCATTAACGATCCGCTGATTAAACACTCCGGTGCGCAACACCTGGCCTGCGACGCTCACCAGCGCCGTATTGTCGTCGACGCCTATCTCCTTGATCTGGCCGGCTTCGAACTTCTGATGAATGGCCTGAGTCCTGAAAATATCCGCGTCGCGCGCAGCTTCTTTCTGCAAGTTTGCGGTCATTGCCGGATTGAACAACCGCTCCATGCGTTCCGGACTATCGAATCCATCCGGAGAACGGCTGAAGATGGTTTCAGCGGCCATTTTAGCAAGCTCCGCGTGAATCGTCTCAGCCGTTTCAAAGCTGCCAAGATTTGCCAAGTAGAACGTGTCTCGCGAATCCATCGCTACGAACCTCATCCGGCCCATCGCAGTCTGCAGCGTGAACCAATTACTGACCGGAATAGCGACGACCGCGGCTACGAACAAACCTTGCCAAAGCAAAGTGCTCATTAACCTGAGTTTGAGCATCGTCACGAGTGTGCTACTCATTTATTCCTGGCTTTCGCTCCATTCCCTGTGTTGTGCCTGCCGCCTGCTTGTACTGGCGAAACTGCAACGCCTCTCTGGGCATCATGCCGTCGCGATAGCGCACACCGAGTCTCGTTCGCTCCCAGGCTGCTTCTATGCGCTCGCGATCACGCTCTTCTGCCAAGTCGTCCGCGACGGCATCACGCCAACTGCGTTCATGCTGGTTAACCAGCTCTATCGCCTCGGATCTGCTCTGGCAGAAAGCGAATGTGTCCCGACGCGCTTCGCGCCACCCGTCCTTGCTCTTGTCGAATCTTACATCCTGGACCTCAAATCCAGCACGGGTCTTACGCACTTCTCTGCGCCAGCAGTGACGTGTAAGCGGGTGATCCACTGACATTATTCGCCCTGCATGTTCGAGATAGCCCTTGACCCTATCTGCGGTAATAATTCGTTCTTTCATAATGTCGCTCATGTTAGTTTCTCCAGTTGTCCGGCATGACCCACGGTTCCGCTTTCGGCTTATCAGGCCGACGACTCGGCTTATGATTCCAAGCCCAGAGCCAGATAAAGAGAGCCCAAGAGCCAACTAACATCAAAGCCAGCAGTCCGCACAGAGCCTCGTAAGGATCAACCATAATTAACCATCTTTCGTTTGACCATTCTGCGACGCCATCGGCCTAGCAGCGTGATTCACTGTTGCTCCATTCATCCGGGAAGCGCTTCTGGCTGAGATTGCCCCGCCCACGCCGCTAATAACGTTGGCCACGCCGGCAGAACCGCCGACTGCCGCGCCCGCCATTGCTCCGGTTCGAGTTGCAGCCGCTCCTAAAGTTGCCCCAAAGATGGCAGCCGTGGCAGTGCCACCGCCGACAGCCAAAAGAATACCGATGAAGACTGGGGCAAGGAACGTCGAACCGATGACCCACAACGCGATAATGATCAGGTAGGCGAGTCCAGCCAGGGGCCCGGACGCAACTGCGGCGGCGCCCGCTATACCAACCCCCGCGTTATTTGTCGGGTTAACAGCCAGATCAATTAGAAATTTGGTCACGAGATCGCAGACCGCCCACGCCAAAGGCCACAAACAAATTGCGACCAGCGTCATAAAAAAGCGTCTAGCAAGGTGGGTAAGCGCTGGAATCATAAGGAACCCGATGAAAATTGGAGAGATCGCAATTTCGATGAGGTAAAGCAGTTGCTGCGCAATCTGCATCAGGTACATGATGCCCGACGCAATCCACGAAAGGGCCAGAGTGATCGCCCACATGATTTGGTCACCGATGCTGCCGCCTGGATTAGGCATAAGGGACGCCATTCCGGTTTGCCCTTGTACGACCGGGCCACCGTTCACACTAGACACTGCCTCCGAGAAAGAGTTGCCGCCTGGCAGTTGGCCGTTCGGGTCGTAAATATCGATCCGGCTATCGGACTCCGGAGCAACGTCCGCATACTCCAAATTGTAGGTCTGGCCACCAGAAGTGATTGTGAAGCTTTGACCAGGCGTGAGATTGTACTGTTTGGCCGCCGACGCCGTGAGCGCTGCGCTATACATCGGAATCAGCGATCCAGGAGTGCTGTCGAAGCTGAAGGCGCCGACTCCCTGAGCGCTTCCAGGGTTGCCAGGCGTACCGTCTGGTGTGGAATCTCCTGGATAAGCGTAGTGAGTCAGCATTGTGCCCGTTAGCGGCTGGTTCGGATCCGGGAGCGGGGAAGGTGCTGGCTGATTAGGTTGAGCCGGCTGGCTCGGGATCTGGTTTGCGTTCGCTGCAGCGGCCGCGGTGCCCATTTTCCTGGCAATTGCAGCCTGGTAGTCCTGAAAGATGTTTCCACCGCTGCCGCCAGCGCCCATGTCGGCAATCAGACCGTTGACCGCTCCGACAAGCGTGTCGCCCCAAGTTTGAAGCGAGCTGATCAGTATCGAGACCACGGCCAATCGGACGAGCGTTGGAAATATGACCGCCAGATCCTTGCGGACCATTGCCGCGATCGTGTAAAAGAGCAGGCCGGTTATGCAGAGAACAAACGCGACGCCAATCAGATCATTGTGGAGTGCTTTGACTCCATTCATGAAGGTAGGTACCAGGGTGAAGATGTTATTGTTCATTCCAATAAACAGGACCTTTGATCTGCGGGAGGCCTTTCAATCCTTGGTCGATGTCACCCCGGCGCGCCGCGTCCTGTTGGGCCAATGCCGCTCGTTGCGCGTTCTCTTGTGCGTTGAGCCTGCCGAACAGATCATGCTCCAATTTCGCTATCGCCTGTGACTGGCTTACACCGGTCGCTCGAAGACTTTCCAAATTGCGATTCAGGCTGTTCACCTGCCACTCCAGAGCCGTGACTGAAGGAACGACGATTACCGCAAGTGCCAAATATTTTACCTCCATTTTTAGTTGTTTCCCCAAAGAACCGATTGCCGAAAATTGTTGCTCGGGAGCTGGCCCAGACCGAGGTCAATGGTCTGCAGGTCAGTCATGTGCTGCATTTGAACTTGCGAGCTCTGAAATATTTGTTGGCCGGCCTGGAGCTGGCTTTGTTGCAGAACCGTCCGATGCGTAAGCTCTTGCTCCGCCTGGCTAACTTCTGCAATCGCTGCATTCAAGGCCTGAACGACCGACTGATATTTCTGAACCTGCGAGGCATCAGTGGCGCTTTGCAAAGAACTCAACGCCTGGTCCCTCTGTTGCTGAAGTTTCTGCCGTTGCTGATCGAGCGTCTGAAGTTGTTGCTGCGCATTGTTCGCGAGGTTCCACGAACCGGTTTGGAACTGGAAAAGCCCTTGGCCAGGCAGCACCGGCAGCCCTGTTGAAGTCGTAAACCCGTTCCATTTCGGGAGTTGGTACGACCCTAAAATGCTGTTCATGTCGTACTGATACCGGCTCGGATTGAGCAAGAGTTGGGCTTTTGCCACATCTTGGGAAAGCTGGCCGTAGATCTGATAAAGCTCGGCGATCGTTGAGACACCCGGAATGTTTCGCAGCGCGGCAGGGTTCCCGAACCTCGCGACCTGCAAGATGGTATTCTCGTAGGTGTTAAGCGTATTAAGCTGCGTCTGGACCTGTTGCTGAAGCTGCGCAACGTACTTCGCGAGGTTGACCACCTCGTTCCCGGCATTCTGAGCAATCTGGCTGGGATCAATGACCACCATGGTTCCATGCGCGGTCAGCGTTATGGACAATAACAGAGCTGCAATTAGTGTTTTCATCGGATGTAACAATTCAGGAGGCACGCTAAGCACAAGAGGGTTAGGAACATTAGTAGAAACATTTCAGTCAATTTCGTTCATGTACGGACCGGAGCGGCCAATGCAGTCTTGCACATGCCGCTGCGCTTCGATTGCAGCGCCATTGAGATAGCGGACTCGCTTCGCAGCATACTCCGACCGGACCCAATCGCTCTCCGGTTCCCATGTTCCGTCGGGCCTATAAAAGCCAACGGTATACAACTCGTATCCTTTGCTTTTGATGTATACGTAACTCATGGATTCCCGCATTTTCTCCACATCTGAACTGTTTCGACTACGACATTGCTCGGTTCCTTTATCGTGCCGTCGGGGTCGACGTGTTCGGGAACCGGCACGCTCACGTAACGCCGCTGAAGCTTCGTTGCCGGATCCGCCTCGGACACGCCATTACTCGCCTGTGCCGCTCGCTGCCCCCAATACATTCTTCGGATGGCGTCGCCGCTTCCGAGATCATAAAATTCACGCGCGACGGCCTTTTGAGAGCCGCTCAAGACTGAGAACCGCTCCGACGCGATCGATGAATTCGGCAGCTTTGTGCTTGCGCACGAGCTCAGAAATACGACCGCGCCTAAAATAATCCATCTCACCGGCTCACCCCCGGCCCCGAGCCTCAGAAGCTTCCCGCTGCGCGTCGCGTTCCGCTTGCCGCTCGTCCTCGCTTGATCTGTACTGAACAAACTGCCACTGATCTGCACGGACGTAGATTTTCGAATGATTTTCGCCATTCTTTTCCCACACGTCCTGCCGCAACGCTCCAGAGACAAAGAGCTGTTGGCCCTTCTGAGCGAGCTTCGAAAGATTTTCCGCTGCCTTTCCCCAGACCTGGACCTCGATGAACGCTGTAGACTGTTTTTTCTCGCCGTCTACCACGTAAGGCTCGTTGACACCTAGCGAGGCGTTCACTACGGGGGTGCCCTGGGGAGTGTAACGAAGTTCCGGGGCACGGACTAAGTTTCCAACAATTTTAACATCGTTAAGATTCATCACTTTTTAGGCTGCTTTTTCCTTTGTTAATTGGCGTGCCTTCTCTTCGAAGACATCACCGGAGGAGTCCGTAACGGCCTCCAATTCTTGTGAGATCACATTCCTTCCAACCGTGAAGCGGGGCTCTTCTCCGTCGAGCTGCACGTACACAAATCCAGCGTAAGCGTCCGGCCGGCCGCGCATATCAGCCGGCTTAGGAAAAGAGGCGATCTTATCCCGAATCACTTGCGGGATCTTCACGAACGAGCTGAGTGTCTCAAGGTCTTGCCTATTCGGATTGCGCAAAAGCAGCATCGCACCAGAGTTGCCTATAATTGCTTTCGCGACTTTCGGATGTGCCTCGAGCAACGTCGAATAATGCTGGAAGACGCTAACCACTTGAGCGCTGTATTTCCGGAATCGCTCGTAGAAATCGACGACGATCTCTTCACCGTTGGGGATCTTCAGAAAGCTGGTCATCTCCTCAACGATCACTTGCTTGCGAATCCCGCGCGGCATCCCCTGGATGTGGTTCCGGACCTCATTGGTGATCAGAAACCCGACCACGGCGCGCAACTCCGCTTCGGCCTTGCCAATCTTGCCCAGGTCGAAATGGACGACCTTGAGCGGATCGCTTTCACGGATCTCGACAGAGCCCAGGTCGATGTTGCCAGCGCCGTCGACGATCGGCCCGTAGCGGCCGTCACGCAACCACGGTCTCAGGAGGCTCGCCAGTGTTGCGCGCAGCTCTTGATGCGGACCTTTCTGCAGCGCGGCGGTATGGAGCTCATCCTGGAGATCCGATAGCGTCGGAAACATCGCCGGCGTCCACGAAGCAAACGCCAAATTCTGCACGAAATGCGCGGTAAGCGGATTGCGATCAAGGGCAAAAGCCTCGTTGTCATTTATGTCATCCTCGAATTCGAGCAGGGCCTCGGCGTTCGCATTGCGCAAAGAACGCGCCTCTAAGAACGTATCAAGAAAACCCTCGATTCCTTTCGCTTCCTGGAACTTGAGCAGAGTCGCTGTCTCGCGGCAGAGCTCGTAATGAGCTTCTGGATTAGCATTGCGCCAGCGCCGATAGGCCACGCCGTAGACTTCGGCGATAGTCTCGTGAAGCACGGCGGCGCGAAGCTTGTCCCGGTCCTCATCGCCCGACCGGCCAACCAAGAGGTGACAAAGCGCGGTTGCGTTCGCGAGGTGCTCCGGGCTGCGCGGAAAACCCCGAGTGTCAAAGATGTTGAACGTCTGGCTGCCGTTTGATCGGACGATAATTGGCCGGCTGGAAGGGTTGAGCTTGTGGCACGTGGTCATCCACGAAAGCCCGTCATCGATTACAACGATGAATTTGAACAGAGGAGCGGTCTGAATCGTGATGGTCTGCACCAACACGCTCTTACCGCCCCCCGTGCTCCCGACTATCAAGGCGTTGACCGGCTGCCCCCCTCGGAATGACTTGCCTCCTATCAAGTTGTTTTGATCCCCATCGGCGATCCAGTGAGCGGTATCCAGATCGGCGCGGGGGGTCGACCCAGCCGGCCACAAGTTTACTAAATTTAAATCATCAATCTTGTGCCAGAAATCCCGATAGGGCGCCCAAGGTCCGAAGCCGGGAGTTGCACAATAGAAAAATGCAACGGTCGCAGTTGATACGGTTGGCTGGTAGGGCTCGGCACCCGTCTTGCCGATAGCGGCTCTCAGCGCTTCCATTTTGGCGTCCAGACCGTCCCGCGTCCGGTCGTGCGCTATGACGATGATCTGTGCTCGGAAGGGCAGGATTCGATTACTCAAAAGCCGCCGCATACGCTCACGGTGCTTATCAACTCCAACTTCCGACTGAAGATTCGGATTCTGCGGATCGAGGTTACTGATCAGCTTGCCAAAGCGTTCCTCTTCGTAACGGATTTCCTCGTCGACGGCGAGCGGCTGCATGTTTACCACGACTCGCAAATTCGGAATCGTGAGAGCAAAGAATGGCTCCATTGTTCGCATCCACGTGCTTCTCGGCACAGTCTTGAAAACCATCAGTCCGAGGACTTGACCGTCCATGTGAAAACCAAGGTCAGGCCGCTCACGTGGCGCTAGATCTGAAAACTTGCAGAGGTCGTCAATGGTTCGGAGCCAATCGATCTCTTCGCTCTTTGGACTCCAAATCCGCGCCTGGCCAGGAGACCAGAACTGCAAGAGTTCACGGTAAAGACCAACATTATCTAGCCCGGATACACTTCCACCAAAGCTACGCAGCAAGAGGTTAAAGAACTGTTGTCTTTGCTCATACGAACGCCGGTAAACCGAGAACACTTCATCGAAGCCTCGCACTTTCCGGCCGGCACCCGTCACGAAACCAGGCAGTTTCGATGACAGAAACAGCCGAGCGCTCGTTTGAATCAATGTTTGATTCGCCATTCTGTCGGTGAATCTGCAGACAAGCTCCTCGCGCACTCTTGCTGAAAGCAGGACGCCGTTATGTGGTTGAGCAGCGTAACGATTCAAAGGCCGGGAGAAGTCCGGGCTCGTGAAGAATTCCAGTTGAAGTTTCTCATCCTCCTTCAAGCTGCCGAGCATCAAGCGGAGGTCGTTTTCGAGATCGATGAAGGCCTGATCGTCGCTAGCTGAAAGGTCCGGAAAATCAACCGAATAGCCCGCGGCTATAACGCACCCCTTTAAGGGATCGCCAAAAACAAGGTGGTTTTCGTGAATGTACCCGCTCATAAATTGAACTCGCGAGGATGTCGCGGCGCCTTGGCTCTCACAGAGAAGATCGGCGGCCTATCCATCCAGCCCGCGAAATAGAGCCAGCATCGCAACCGCCAAGAAGCCAACGCTAACAAGTCAAACAAATATGATGGCGGCTTACCGTTGAGAAAAAAATGAGCCAAGCCCGCTATAGCTACGCAAGGCAGCGTGCTAACAAGGATAGCTACCCACCAATCCAACCCGTTGCGGCTCAAGATCATGAACGAACAAATCGACGCCAAGACAGCTAATGGAACGAACCCGATCGTGGGGCCTGAGAAGATCCACAAGGTCGGGTGCGCCTCTCGTGCGTTGTCGTTCGGATGAAGTTCGAGCGCCATCAATTTACCGCCGTGGGCGTGATATTTTCAGTGATGCCGCCAGCCGTGAAGAGCGCCTGCACAATCATGTAAGCAAGCGCGCAAACGATGGCCAGCACGAGACTTACTTTGATTCCACTTACGGATCTTTCGCCAAAACCTCCGAGGGCCGCAGCCACAAGGCAGGCACAAGCCGCAACGAAGCCGATCCCAAGAACGACACCGAGGCCGCCTCCGAGAGCTTGCGCCAAGGCCGCTACCGGCAGCTTTGGCAGAGACAACAATATTAACTTCATTATTATTTTCCTTTCTTAAAGTTTCTAACCCGCACCCAATAATGCCATGGCGAAGCTGCAGATAAGACCGCCGCCCCAGGCCACCATGAGCCACGGCCTTACGCGTTCACTTTTGACCAGGCCGCCCTGAAACAAAGAACCAAGCGCATAAGCGAAAAAGGCTGTAAGAGAAAAGCTCGAGCATCTCCAGCAAGACTATTTGTCCATACCGAAGCCGGGCAACACGGGTGACTGAAGCAAGTGACCCGATATCTGCCCGGACCTTGCTGTCCCGCCGGGCCTGCGATCAACCGCTG
>JAFAKL010000238.1 GCA_019235445.1 Verrucomicrobiota bacterium
GCGAGATCCAGGCCATCGCCGTTGAAAACGATCGTCACCTCGAGGTCTGGCTGGCCAATCTGACCGGCCAAAGCCAAGCCTTGGGGTTCGAACAAAAGTTTCTTGGCAACCTTTCCCTCTTCTCAGCCTCTGAGTTCGAACGATCGACTCAGGATTTTTCAGTGATGGATTCGTTAGAACGCGCGTTCTCAGGAGAGACGGTCTTGCTGCCTCCGTATGCAGTTGCGCGTTTAAGAGGAAGATTTCGGTGAGGCGGAGAGGAAGAGGGGTAAACCACAGATGACACAGACTGATTGTTGGCAGAGAGATTTTCTTGATTGTACCGCGGCATGTCTGTTACCGCGCGTCACTGTACAGCTCGCACTGAACGGATTTCTTTCAGTGTCCCTCTAATTTGGCGCGCCGTTCGGCCTGGAGCGCTTCCAGTTTTTTTACCTGGTCGGCGTTGAGATGTTTTGCCGCCTGCTCGCGAAAATTATTCTGGATCTCCTCGGCCTGGCGCAGCTTTTGCAGCTTGCCCGTCGAAGTATCCGCTTTCAGAGCTTTGAATTTTTTGTCTCGTTCTTCAACGATCGGCGTTAGCTCCTTTTTCTGCTGATCGGTCAGCTGGAGTTTCCTGCTGAGTTCAGCCATTTGCAATTCCTGAGCGAACCCAGAGAAGATAATTCCGAACAGCAGCCCGGCAAAAAGGAGGGAGAATTTGGAGGTATATTCGGCTTTCATTTTGGTCAACCCATTCTGCCGCAAGGAGTTTTAAGAGCAAGCGAAGAAACGTGCCGGCTTTCTACTGACTCCTGACTCCTGTCTCCGGCCTCCTGCCTCTCAATCGTTCGACCAGATAGAAGCTGACCGGAATCAAAAAGACCGCGATCAGGATGGCGGCCAACATTCCTCCGATCACAGTCGTACCCATCACCTGACGCGCAATGGCGCCGGAACCCGACGCGATCCATAGGGGGACGCACCCGAGGATGAAGGCGAAGGAGGTCATGAGGATCGGCCGCAGACGCAATCGAGCGCCCGCCAGCGCTGCGTCTACCAGAGGCGTTCCGCGTTCGTATTCTGCCTTGGCGAACTCGACAATCAGGATCGCATTCTTTGCCACCAACCCAATAATCATGACCAGTCCGATCTGGGCGAAAACATTGTTTTCAATCTGCACCAGAAACGGAGAGACCAATGCGCTTGTCGTGACCCGTCGCAGATAAAGCAGGCCGAACGCACCGAAGACGGCAATGGGTGTGCTTAGCAGGACGCTGAATGGGAGTGACCAGCTTTCGTAGAGAGCCGCCAGAATCAAGAAAACGAACAGCAGAGAAAAACCAAAGATCGCCGCCGGGGGAACGCCTTGTTGCGCCTGCTTTTCCTGGAACGACATGCCGATGTAGTCGTAGCCCATCTCGACCGGCATGGTTTCAGCAAAAACCTCTTCCAAGGTTTTCATCACTTGGTCGGGCGTATAGCCGATCGCCGGAGTGGCATTTATCTGGGCGCAGTTGTACAAGTTGTATCGCATCACGAATTCAGGCCCGGTTCGCCGCTCGATTCGAGTGAGCGCACTGAGCGGCACCATCTGGTTATTAGCATTTCGGACAAAAAACTTGCCCAGGTTAGCGAAATCCGTCCGGTAGGTCCCTTCGGCTTGAACGTACACCTGCCAATCGCGCCCGAACCGATTGAAGTAATTGATGAAAGATCCGCCCATAAACGTCTGGATGGTCTCGTATACGTCGCTTACCGCAACACCTTGCTTCAGTGTTCTGGCGAGGTCGACATCGACATAAACCTGGGGAACATGCGGCAGGAAGGTGGTGTTAATTTGAGCGAGCGCCGGTCGTTTGCGAGCCGCTGCGATGAACGCTTCCACATTGTTGGCCAAGAGTTCTGAATTACCCGCTGAACGGTCCTCCAGGACGAAGCTGATATCCCCGGAAGCCCCAGTCCCGGGGATGGCCGGCGGCGAAAAAGCGAAGGCGACGGCTTCGGGCACTTCGACCAACTGTCGATTCAGCCGGGCTTTGATTTCCTGGTAAAGCTCCTCCTTTTTCGTGCGCTCTTTCCATGGTGCCAGGGTAACAAACAAAAAGCCACTGTAGGTAGTCTGCACGCCGCTGAGCAGGCTGGAGCCAATGGTTGTTGTCACATATTGCACCCCCGGGGTCTGATTGAGAATCGATTCAATTCTCCGACAGGCTGCGTCGGTCCGCTGAAGGGAAGCTGCATTGGGCAATTGCACATTGACATAGAAGAACCCCTGGTCCTCATCAGGCAGAAAACTGGTCGGAATTCCTTTGGCAAAAAAGAATGCGCCTGCAGCAAAAGCAAAAAGCAGGAGCAAGGCGATGCCGCTACGACGAATGAGCAGGGCTGCGATGCGAACATAGGTTTCGGTAGCTCGACCAAAAAGGTCATTGAACCGGGCAAAGACCTTTCCCAAGGGGCTTTTGCTCTCCTGGCGCCGGCGCAAGAGCAACACGCAAAGCGCGGGACTCAAGGTCAAGGCGTTGAAGGCCGAAAGCATGACCGAAACGGCGATGGTGACAGCGAACTGTTGATAAAGCCGGCCAGTGATTCCTGGAATAAATGCGGTAGGCACAAACACCGACGCCAGCACGAGCGCAACCCCAATGACCGGACCGGTGATTTCTTCCATTGCCTTCAGAGTCGCCTCTTTCGGCTCCAGACCTTCCTGGAGATAGCGTTCCACTGCTTCCACCACGACGATTGCATCGTCGACAACTAACCCAATCGCCAGAACCAACCCAAAAAGGGAAAGGGTGTTAATCGAAAAACCGAGAAACGGGAACAGAAAAAAAGTGCCAACCAAAGATACGGGAACCGCCAGAAGCGGTATCAGGGTCGCACGCCAACTTTGCAGGAAGAGATAGACCACCAGGATTACCAGTCCCATCGCTTCAACCAACGTCTTGACCATCTCCTCGATCCCCGCGGTGACTGGGAGTGTCGTGTCCAGAGAGACAACGTAATCCAAGCCTTGCGGAAAACGCTGTTTCAACGTTTGCATCAGGATTTTGACCCCCTTGGCGGCGGCTAAAGCATTTGTTCCAGGGAGCTGATAGACGGAGACGACGGCGGCAGGTTTTCCGTTCAGGCGTCCTCTGGTGTTGTAGGACTGCGCGCCTAACTCCACCCGCGCTACATCCTTTAACCGCACTGTCCCGCCGTCCGATTGCTGGCGAATGATGATCTCGCCAAACTCCTCTGGCGTAGTCAGGCGGCCTTGAGCACGCGCAGTATAAGTATACTCTTGTCCACTGGGAACTGGCTCATTGCCGATCTGGCCCGCGGAATTAACGGTGTTCTGAGCCTGGACGGCATTGACAATATCGGGCACCGAGAGGCTGAGATTCGCAAGTTGATCCGGTCTTAGCCACAAACGCATCGCGTATTCTCCGGCGCCGGAAATCTGCACGTTGGAAATCCCTCGGACCCGAGTCAATGCGTCGTTCAGATTGATGTAAGCATAGTTGGAAAGGAAGAGTGCGTCCCGACTTCCGTCCGGAGAGTAGAGGGAAATCACCATCAACGGAGCAGAAAGGGATTTTTGTACCGTGACTCCGAGATTGTTGACAGCCGTAGGCAACTGGGAAGAAGCCTGGGTCTGTCGCATCTGGACCAGGATCTGATCAATGTTCGGGTCCGTGTCTAAGTGAAAATCGATTGTCAGGACCATCTGGCCGCTATTGGCGCTGACCGAGTACATGTAATTCATGTTATCGACGCCGGTCATCTGCTGCTCGATCGGGGTGGCTGTAGACTGCTCCACGGTGGTAGCGTCAGCCCCAGGGTAATTGGCGGTCACGACGGTCTGCGGTGTCACGATTTCAGGAAACAAGGAGACGGGAAGAAAGGTCGCAGAGATCGCGCCGGCAATGACAGTGATAAGTGAAATCACTATCGCGACAATTGGGCGATGGACGAAGAACCTACTCACACTCAAGAGCCGTGTCGGCGTGTCGGCGTTTCGGCGGGCCGGCGTTCGTGGAAGACGTGAGCGATGCGGCGTGGCAGATCTTCATAGAACTTTGTGGACTTGGCTCGGTCATTACAACTCCCGAGAAGGACTATCTTCCTTTCCAGACGCCGATCCGCCGACCCGCCGATCCGCCGATACGTTTCTCCCCCGACCCGTTCTCCCCCGCCTTCGAAGGTAAATTGTGATACGTTCGACGATGCAGAATCCTGCCGGGATCAAGAAAATAGCGATGCAGCTTGCCGCGAGCATTCCGCCGATGACGCCGGTGCCAAGCACTTGTCGAGCCACGGCTCCCGAGCCGGAAGCGAAGGCGAGCGGCACGCAGCCGGCAACGAAGGCCAGCGAGGTCATTAAAACAGGTCGGAGTCGAAGCCTGGCCCCCGCCAGAGCGGCGTCCGCGATCGTGGCCCCGTTTTCGTGTTCCACTTTTGCAAATTCGACTATCAAGATGGCGTTCTTGGCCACCAGTCCAATGATCATCACTAGCCCGATCTGCGCATAGACGTCGTTCTCGATCTGCACCAAAACCGGCGGCAGTATCGCGGACGCTGCGCTCCTCCGCAGATAAAGCGCGCCCAAGGTGCCGAACACTGCGACGGGCGTGCTCAGAAGGACGCTGAACGGAAGTGACCAACTTTCATAGAGGGCGGCCAGGATCAGGAAGACAAATAAGAACGAGAACCCAAAGATAGCGACCGGGGAAATCCCTTGCTGCGCCTTCCTTTCTTGAAAAGACATGCCCAGATAATCGTATCCCATTTCGCGAGGCATTGTCCGCGCAAATATATCCTCGAGGGTGCGCATGGCTTGGGCCGAGCTGTATCCTGCCGCAGGGAGGACCTGGATTTGAGCGGATCGATAGAGGTTATAGCGCATGGTAAACTCCGGCCCAAACCGCCTCTTGATCCGGGTGACCGAAGAGAGGGGCACCGGATTGTTGTTCGAGTTGCGGACGTAAAATTGGCCGATCTGTGCGGCGCTGGTGCGGAACGCATCATCGGCCTGAAGATAAACCTGCCATTGGCGGCCGAATCGATAGAAGTAATTAACAAACGATCCTCCGAGAAAAGTTTGCAAGGTGTTATAAATATCCTTCAGCGCGACTCCCTCTTGAAGCGCCTTGTCTCGATCGACTTCAATGTCCACTTGGGGAATGTTAGGCAGCAAGGTCGTTGTCACTCGCCCGAGCTCGCGACGTATGCGGGCGGCAGCGAGAAAGGTGTCGACATTATCCGCAAGGTACTGCACCCCTCGATCGGCGCGGTCTTCCAGAACAAACGTGACTCCCCCGGCCACGCCCAGCCCGGGGATTGCCGGAGGCGAAAAGGCGAACGTGGTGCCTTCGGGGAGCTGGATCAGCTTCAGGTTTAATTGTCCCTTTAAGGCTTGATAGTTTTCAGTTAACTTTTTGCGCTCCTCCCAGGGTTTCAGAGTAACGAAAAAAAACCCGCCGTAAGAACTTTGCACTCCGCTTAATAAGCTGAATCCGGCCACCGTGGTGGTGTACTGGACCCCAGCGGTCTGAGAGAGTATCGATTCAATTTTTCGGCAGACCGCATCGGTCCGCTGCAGGGAAGCCGCATTTGGCAATTGTAGATTAACATAGAAAAATCCCTGGTCCTCATCCGGTAGAAAACTTGTTGGAATCCTTTTTCCAAAGACCAAGGCCAGCAAACCAAAGAGGAGAAGCAGGATCAGAGTAATTCCGCTGCGCCGAATGAAGATTTCCGAAATGCGGACATAGGTTCCGGTCGCCCGCCCAAAAAGATAATTGAACCAGGCGAAGAACTTTCCCAACGGCCCTGCGGCTTCCTTGCGGCGGCGCAAGAGCAAGGCGCAGAGCGCAGGACTCAGCGTTAAGGCGTTGAACGCGGAGATCAGGACAGAGAGGGCAATGGTGACCGCAAACTGTTGGTATAGCCGGCCGGTGATTCCGGGAATGAACGCCGTCGGCACGAATACCGACGCCAGGACCAGCGCAACCCCAATCACAGGACCGGTGATCTCTTTCATAGCCTTTAGAGTTGCCTCTTTCGGCTCCAGGCCTTCCTGGATGTAGCGCTCTACCGCTTCTACCACCACGATCGCATCGTCGACGACCAACCCGATGGCCAGAACTAACCCAAAAAGGGAAAGGGTATTGATCGAAAAACCCAAAAGGGGAAATAGAATGAAGGTTCCAATTAGCGACACGGGAACTGCCAGGAGCGGGATCAATGTCGCGCGCCAGCTTTGCAGGAACAGGTAGACCACCAGAATCACCAGTCCAAGCGCTTCTACCAGCGTTTTTGCCATTTCCCGGATTCCTGCGGTCACCGGCTGCGTCGTGTCCAGGGAAATGACATACTCCAATCCTCGCGGAAAACCCTGGCTCAGTCTTGCCATCAGCGTCTTCACGCCATCGGCAGCGACGAGTGCGTTCGTTCCTGGCAACTGGTAGAGAGCAATGATCGCGCTCGGCTGCCCGTTTAATCGCGCTTTGGTGGTATAAACCTGGGAACCGAGCTCTACCCTGGCCACATCACGGATCCGCACCGTCCCGCCATCCTGTTGTTGGCGAATAATGATGTCGCCAAACTGTTCGGGCACGACCAACGGCCCCTTTGCGACTGCCATAAAGGTGAACTCCTGTCCAGGAGGCACCGGCTCGCCGCCCGCCTGCCCGACGGGATTGACGGCGTTCTGTTGCTGAATGGCATTTTCGATGTCTGGGACGGTGATGTTTAGTCTCGCTAATTGGTCCGGATTTACCCAGATCCGAATTGCATACTGGCCAGAACCGAACACCTGTACGTCGGAAATGCCGGGAACCCGCTTCAGCTGATCGTTCAGGTGGATGAAGGCATAGTTAGTCAGAAAAGGAGAATCGTAACGATCGACGGTGGAGCGAAGGGCAACTAACATCAATGGAGCGGCAAAAGACTTTTGCACGCTGACACCTTGCGCCAGCACTTCGGGAGACAATTGGGCCGAAGCTTGCACCTGGCGCATCTGGGTGAGAACCTGGTCGGTTTTAGGATCGGTCGACTCATCAAAGTTCACTCTCAGCTTCATCTGACCGCTATTCGCGTTGAGCGAATACATGTAATTCATGTTGTCAACACCGCTGATCTGCTGTTCGATCGGTGTCGCTACGGACTGTTCGACCGTCGTTGCATCAGACCCGGGATCGGTGGCGGAGACAACAATTTCAGGAGGTGTAATGCTCGGAAAGAGAGAGACCGGCAGGAAAGCCAGGGAAACCATCCCGACGATCACGGCGATGAGCGAAACGACTATGGCCAGGATCGGCCGCTGAATGAAAAATCCGGACATCGCTACTGCGCTCTGATTGGACCGGATGGCGTCCAAGGCATCGGCTTGACCTCTTGACCCGCGCGAACTTTCTGCGTCCCTTCCACGATGACGCGCTCACCCGGTTTGATCCCTTCTTCGATCACCCAAAGCGCGTCTACCGTGTCGCCGACTTTGACCGACCGGATTTCAACCTTATCCCCCTCCCCCACAACCGCTACCTCATAGCTTGTCTGCAACTGGTTCACGGCGCGTTGCGGCACAAGCATCGCCCCTCGAATTTGCCGAACCGTCACCCGGACTCGCACAAATCCGCCGGGGCGCAGAACGTTGTCCGGATTGGGAAACAAAGCGGCGAGCCGGATGGTGCCAGTCTGCTGATCCACCTCCCGATCGACGGCGGAGAACTTTCCCTGGTGAGGATACAGCGATCCATCGGCCAGAAAGATTTCTGCCGGGGGGGCAAATCCACCGGTGCTGCGGAGCTGCTCAACTCTTTTCGCCAGTTTGAGATAATCTTGCTCGCTGATTTTAAGGTAGGCCTTGATTGGATCGACGGCTGACATGGTCATGAGCGGTTGGGCGTCGGTCGGTCCCACGAGATCCCCGATTCCTGGATTTGCGATCCCCGCGATACCGCTCACCGGAGCAGTTATTTTAGTGAACTGCAAATTCAGCTCAGCCTGCCGCAGCGCGGCTTGCTGCGCTTTCACTTCAGCCTTAGCCGCCACATTCGCCTGAACGGCATTGTCGCGGTTCTGAGCGCTTTCGACTTTCTCTTCGAAAAGCTGTGTTTCGCGTTTTTCTGTTTGTTCGGTTTGCAGTTGGTTCGCTTCGGATTGGGCTACCGCCGACTTCGCTTGTTCCACCGCTGCTTCGTAAATGCTCGACTCAATTTGAAACAGAAGATCCCCCTGATGAACGAGGGTTCCCTCTTTGTAATTCTGTGAAACAAGATATCCGGAGACTCGCGCCCTGATGTCGGCATTCACCGAGCCATCTAACGATCCGATCCATTCCCTGACCACCGGTACATCCCGCTGCGTGGCCTCGGTGACCAGAACTTCCTGCGGACCCAGATGAGCCGTTGCCGAACGGGACTTCGAACACCCGGAAAGAAACGGAGCAAACGCACAGGAAAGCAGTAAGAGCGCTCGCCTCGAGTAAGCGAAGAGCCTCGCTTTGCCCCAGATCTCACTCATGCTCACTAATCCCGGCGACGGACTCTCTGTCCGGAACCTCTCGCTTGGCGTGTATTGGTAGCTCCTTGAGAACGTCGCCCCTCTCTCTTCTGATACTCTTGTTGAAGGTTGACATTCTGCGACCCTCGCTGACGAGCCGATGCCTCTCGATCGAGACTACTTGTCAGGTCGCTTGATTCTCCGCCCTTCGTGCCAGTCCCGGTGGTCCGCGTGTTCCCCACAGATTGGTTCGCTCTCTTGGTACTTGTCGCCGCTCGGGTCTGATCGCTTTCTCCCTTCTTTCCCTGGCCGGTACGATTCTTGGCGTTGGCCTGACCATTAGTAGAAGGCGGCTGGTTGGTTCCTCCCAACGTTCCCTGGTCATTTGTTCCGCCCTTGGGGTTCCGGCGTCCATTTTCTTTGTTCTGAGAAGAAAGCGACCCCTGCTGGTTCACAGGTTGCCATCCCCCATTCTCCCACTTGGACCAATCCCCATTGCTGTCTTTTTTATAAACGTTTCCATCATGCCCGGCGTACACGTTATTAGGCCCCTTGGCGACCGCGCTGCGCCCATAATTGGTGACCACGTGTCCCGCCTGGTAGGTTTCTCCTCCTCGCGTGACCGTGGAGGTGCCCCACTGAGAATAGTATCCATGGCCTTGTTTTGTCGTCCATGCCGTGTCAGTACTCGGATTGTAACCCCAGGCGGAGGTCCGCCCGCCGTACGGATATTGGGTCGTGTAGGCTCGCCCATAGGCGCCGGTCTGAGGGTTGTACCATGCCGCTCGCCCGGCGGTGGCGTACGGTCCATAAGCGTAGCCTCCTATCGCATAGGTACCGCTGTAAGGATAGTAGGCCGCGGCAACTCCATAGGTTGCATAGTATGGGCGATAAACCGGTACGGGACCCGGATAGATATACGGGGGATAGTAATAGCCGGTACCCCAGACCAGAGCGGCGCCCGCGGCTGCACCAGCGATATACGCTCCGGAGTAGCCGGCGGTATAGCTGCATGTCACTTCTTCAGGAGTCGACCCTTCCACCTTGACATAGGTAACATGGTAGACCGGACTGCTCGGCGGGATGGTGTAAATGATCTCCGGAACCGCTGATACCACTGTCCATGGACCGGTCGGCGAGGAGGAGGAAAACCAGACCGCATTGAGACAGAGATAATACGTATCCTGTACCCGAATTACATCCGCATCGGCGTTTGTCGCGTAGCTGAGGGTTGTTCCTTCGATAGGTTCAAATTTCGGAACACCGTTGTAGATCACCTTGGCCTTCGCCTGAGCCGCGGCCCGTTTGACGACCGCAGTGGTGGGGATCTGGGCCAGGAGAACCGCATCTTCCGCCTCCGGTGTCCCGGGGACCGAAGCAAGGACCTCGTTCAAATCAGCGTCCGGAGGGATCTTTTGGAAATCTGCCGGCAAATCGTTCCCGGCGTAGGTCCATGGCCCCTGCAGTTGGGCAGCCCGAAACCAACGTCCTGCAACGAGATAATAAATTTGGCCGTCTGCCGAATCAGTAAAGACCCAGCTGTTCGTATTGGTCGCGTACTGTAGTTGAGTGTCGGCAATTTTCTTATAGACCGGGTCACCAGCGAACACGATCAGTTCGGCCGGTTGATCCGCGTAAAAGACTTTTGGCGCCTTCGAAGCCTTGTTAGTCCAGCCAGCAGCCGCCTCCCGTACGTGATCCCAGTTTTCGCCCGTCGGCAGCTTGTTCAGATCCGAGGGGAGGTTCTCAGGGACCGTCCAGGAACCAGACAATGACTCCGTCGTGAGCCAGGTTTCGCCGGCAAGAAGATAATAGCGCGATTCTGCGGGCGCTAGAAACAGGTCCCAGTTAGAGTTTATGACGAACTTAAGCTGCACCTCTTTAATCGGGGCCAAAACGGGAACTCCGGGGATCGTTAGTAAGATGGCCGGTTCGGTGCTCACGAAAATCTGAGGAGGATCGGTTTTGACTGCTACCGTTTTGGTATCTGCCTGCCCTGCCTGAACGCCTGCAATCAGGCGATCCAGGGACACCGTGATCGGCCTCCCAGGGAAGGTCGACTTTATCAACTCCTGCAGCTTTGTTTCCTCATCGCCGGACACCGATGGAAACCGAATGTTAACGATTTCAATGTTGTCGATGAACACCGTACGACGCTCTAAATCCGTATGGGTGGTGCCGCGCACCTCTTCAACTCCCACCACCGGCTTACCACCGCTTGGCGTGAGAATAAAGGCGAGCCGGGCTCTCAGTTCGCGCAGGTTTTCCCACTCGTCCACCTGCGGTTGATAATAGACCAGACGCACTCCGTTCCTGGTGATTTCTCTCGGCCACCCGGGGTCCAGAGTCTTCGATTGAGCCGGTTTAGGACCGTCTTCTTTGCTCGCGCCGATCACGCATTGGATCGTAGGCATCAGCGCAAGCGCAGCCAAGAGGGTAAGCAGAAGTGACCGGTAGCAAGATTTCATAAAGCGCTCGGAGGAAAAGCAGATCTTAGCGTACCCCAGATTGAAGCCGCAACCGTAATCGGAAGAAGTATCTCTAGTGTACTGTCGCCGAAATAACATGCCATTCGTTGCGATCAAAATGGGCCGCCGGCAA
>JAFAKL010000046.1 GCA_019235445.1 Verrucomicrobiota bacterium
GATTTGCGCGCCAAACCGCAGGGCCTGCTCCGTCACGCGATTCCAACCATTGATAGGGATCACAACGATCAAGGGACGCATCTTCCAGACTTGCAAGCTGGGTGCATCGGCGATAGCGGCCGAGGTGTGTCGATAGTGTCCTTTGACGGCAAGAAAGAGCCAGATGAATCCGGGAATAATTATTACTGATACCCAAGCGCCTTCCTGAAACTTAGCCACGATGATGATAAGAAGTGCAACCGCTGTAGTGCACGCGCCAAGACCATTTAATGAAAGTGCGGCCTTGGCGCCCTTGCCTTTCAGCCTTCGCCAGTGTACAACCATTCCCGCTTGAGACATCGTAAAGGCGCCGAATGCTCCCACAGCGAAAAGGGGAATGAGCCGGTCGGTTATTCCACCGAAAATCGTTAACAGGATTGCGGAGAGAACGAAGAGGATGAGGATTCCAGTCGAATAGACGAGTCTTCGTCCCAAATTGGCAAATGCATGGGGGAGGTACCCATCTTCCGCCAACAGGCGGCAAAGTCGGGGGAAATCTGCGAAGCTCGTATTTGCCGAAAGCGTAAGCACGGCAAGAACGCCCCCAATCGTGATGAAGTAGAGCGGCCCCCTGCCCACGATGGCAGCAGTGAGCTGCGATATGACACTCTGGTAATTCGGTTGTCGCTGGTCCATCGCACCGACCTGATAGGCGTTGGCAAGAAAGCCAATGCCAGCCAATAAAGTACCGAGGATCATGACAATGAGCGTGAGAGTTCGACGAGCATTTTTCACGGCAGGTTCGGCGAAGATTGGTACCCCATTGCTGACGGCTTCAACTCCGGTCATCGCGGTACACCCACTGGCAAACGCGCGCAAAATCAACCATAGGGAGATCGCTCCCGCCGAGGAGGCGAGTGGGGCCGGTGGCAGGACCGCCCTGGGATGGCCGCCAGCCTGTATCGCCTTGAATATGCCGAATCCCAGGACGATGGCCAGGCTCCCCACGAAGGTATAGGTGGGAAGGCTCCAAGCCAATCCGGACTCGCGTATTCCACGCAGATTGACAAACGTTACGATCAGCAACACGCCGAGACAAAGAGTTAATGTATGGTTTTGAAGGGCGGGAAATGCAGACTCGAGCGCCCCAACACCTGCCGAGATGCCGACTGCGACGTTTAAAATGTAATCAACCAACAGAGCTGCCGCTGCGAGCAATCCGCACCGTTCGCCCAGGTTCTCTTTTGCCACCGTGAAGGAGCCTCCTCCATTCGGGTAAGCGGCAATGGTTTGTCGATAAGAGAAATAAAGAATTGCGAGCAGGCAAATGATTGCGCCGAGGACTTCCGGCACATAATGTATTCCCACTACTCCGAGGGGGAGCAACACGGCTAGTGCGGCTTCTGGGCCGTAACTGGCCGAACCGAGAGCATCAAGCCCTAGTATCGGGACGCCCTGTAGCGGGCCAATCTTTTGGGTTTCCCTCTCAGCATTCGCCAAAGGCCGGCCAAAAATGAAATGAAAAAGCCGCCCCACCGCACTCCGTGGTGGCAAACGTAATCTTTGAGAAAACTTTTTTTCTGGCGGAGAGTTAAGGTCCTGCGGGATTTGCGGTGAAGTGCTGGAATCTTCCATTCGGAACGGACTCGCACGCCAGCATGGCACTGCGCCTAAGGGAAAACCCTCGTAAATGTCCCGGGGATCCAGTGCGAATAGAGAAGGCGCGCCAGAGTATTCTAAGGGAAACAAAGGCCTGAACTGCTTGCGTGACTGCCACGAACATTGGCGATGGACGTGGGAGACAGAGTGATCGTTCCCGGAGTAGTCAAACTGATCCGGGCACCACAGTAGCCTCACATGAAACGTCTATTGACCTCTCAGTTATTCAGCCGGCCGCTTGCAGTTTTTGATTGCTTTCGCTGTATGACTTGAAGCAGAGAATCGCGCCTGGCCTCCCTCCTCAACCGACTCTCAATCTCCAACAAAAGGCCGAAGATGCTTTGAGCGTTGCCGAGGTTTGGCGGGTGTTCCGGAATAGGTCCGGGCAGGACATCATCGTTTGTAAGGTGTCTGCATCAGGATTCTGGCGGCCAAGATTCTAACATAAAGATTGGTTTAAGTACTCAGGTCGAGCCCTGAAAGATTTGTAAGGAAAAGGCGAACGACATGCACCGGTCCTTGCCGAGCACAACTTGCGCAGGCCAAGCACATGGGTCTAATCGAGCACCATACCAAATTTTCGGAAGTAGTGAGTGAATTCTCCTCGATGGGCGGGTCCGCGTCCCAGAATTCTACTTTTTAACATTCAGACTGCTGGAAAGGCATTACGCGTCCGTCCTCCGCGAGGAGTCAATCTCAGCGGTGTAGTCTTGAACAGCTTCCGTTCTTTCTTCGGATAGAATCGCCTCCGTGACCTCGACCAAAGCTGCTATTAATGTTTCGGGAGCCAGCGGTTTAATTAGATGAGCTCGAAAACCTGCACCTTTGCTCTTGGCTAAATCGTTTTCGCTGCTCCAACCGCTAATGGCGATTGCTTGCTGCGGGCGCCTGCCCGACTCCTCTAAGCGCCGCAAAAGGTCCCAGCCGTTTCCATCTGGGAGCCGAAGATCACTGAGCAATAAGTCAAATCGACGGCCTGCAGCTGCCAAATCCAAGGCCGCCTTAACGTCGGAGGCCAACTTTAGCTCGTGGCCGAGCGCCTGAAGAAACATTTCCAACGCACGACGCGTGTCGGGATGATCTTCGACCACTAGAATGTACAGAGACCGCTCACCTTCAGTCATCAAACCTACTGTTCTTTGATTTGATTCGCTTTTCATTCAATTCTTCCTTATTGGCTCCAACGAGCGGGGCATCGAGAAAAAATCACTCAATTGGCGCTACGCTGATTGTCGCTTCGTCGGGCGAAGTGCATGAAACAGGCCAGAGGCGAGTCGGTAAGAGGACTGATAGGACGAAAGTTGCCGTGGCTGCCTTGATGTATTCAGTTCAAACCAGCTCCAGAGGCTTCATTGCGCGTCATCACGATCTTCCTCAAGGTGCCCCTCGTCACAGTCTCACCTTTATAATATTTGTAGACATGCCATAGAAGAACTTTAGGCGGATATATTATCGCATTCGTCGCACAGGGGGCGTAAGCTTAGCATTATGGGTGCATTCAATTGTCCGCCCCTAAACGCCTCTCCCGGACGGGGAGATGGTTTGCCGCTGGACGCGCCCGATTGGGCGGAGCAGGAGCATCCGGAGGAAATCGACAATATTATTCCCACCCACGGCTATGACATGCTGCCGATGGTGGGTCTGGGGGGATCGGCGGGGGCGATCTC
>JAFAKL010000191.1 GCA_019235445.1 Verrucomicrobiota bacterium
AAATCCTCGCCAATCTGGAGGCCTCAGAATTGAACGCCCAAGGGAAACCGCGGCTGGCCGAAGCCAAGGTCTTTCGGAGTCGCCCCAAACGGAAGGAAGAGCCAAAACCGCAACTCAATCTTTTCGATTACCGCCCGTAGGCAAACCGTTCACGCTTTGCCTCTTAAGAGCCAGCAACTTCCGGAAGCCTCCGATATCTTGCCCCAACTAGAAAAATCGAATTCTCGGTGGTTCTTTCCTTTGTCCCCGTTGTGTGTTGAAATGCAAACCTCGATGAAGAATTTTTTGGTATCGATGGCAATTTTATCTCTCGCTCTTGGCGCCTGTGAACGGCATCCTGCCAGCCAACTGCCGACGGAGGGTGAGGGTGCAGCGAAGGAGCGGTCAGGCAAGCCGGACGCGAAACAAGCGAATCCAGCGGCTTCCCCAAGCGGAACTCCAAAAACTTATTTTCCGCAGAATTCCTGAGGACGAGCCGTCCAGATTTGCCAAAGGTAAGAGCACCTTTTGCGTCCCCAGTTTTTCAAGCCTTTTTAGAATTATTCTTGATATTGTTATTGGTGGTGGCAGGTTGCCTTACCGTGAAGCTTTCTCCTGAGCTTTTACAGCGATTCGCTGCCAGTGGGATCCGGCTGACCAAACAGCGCGAAGAGGTCTTCGGGCTGCTACTGCAGAAGAGAGATCATCCGACAGCCACCGAGGTGTTTCTTCGCGCGAAAAAACATATGCCCTCGATCTCTCTAGCGACGATCTATAACTGCCTGGACGCTTTAGTGGATTGGGGGCTCGTAAAGCAAGTCAATCTGGATCGCGCTCCGACCCGCTATTGCGCGAATCTGCAGGAACATAGCCATTTTTATTGTGAATCCTGCGGAGCGATTTCTGATGTAGACATTCCTTTCGACGGCAGGTGGGATTTGCCCCCAGGCTTTATCGTAGCTCACGCCGAGGTGTCTTTAAAAGGGCTGTGCGCAAAGTGTTCGGCGGAACGTTTCGTCAGGGACGGTTCCACCGGCGCGGGTGGAGTTCCGGCTCAGTATCCGAAAACGAAAACTCCAAATCAAAAACGCCATTCATGAGTTCCATTGTCATTCAGGAGTTACGTGTTTCTATCGCCGATAAAGAGATTATCCGGGGGCTGAGTCTGGAATTCAGCACCGGTGAGGTCCATGCCGTGATGGGGCCAAACGGCTCGGGCAAGAGCACCTTGGCGAAAGTGATGGCCGGTCATCCCGATTATCAGGTCACGGGCGGAGACATCTTGATGGATGGCGTCAGTATCCTTGAGATGGAGCCCGATGAACGTTCGCGCCGGGGGCTTTTCATGGCTTTTCAGTACCCGATGGAAATACCAGGCGTGAGTAACGCAAATTTCCTTCGCGCCGCCTTACAAGCCCGATTGCCTGAAGGCGAGGAGCTCGACGCGGTAGAGTTTTATCAGCGGCTCTACCAGAAAATGGATCTGCTGGAAATTCGCAGAGAGTTCACGGCACGGGCGGTCAACGAGGGGTTCTCGGGAGGTGAGAAGAAGCGAAACGAGATTTTGCAACTCGCGATGCTCGAACCGGTTTTTGCAGTTCTTGACGAGACTGATAGCGGTTTGGATATCGATGCCCTCAAGGTGGTCGCGAAAGGGGTCAACACGATTCGCGGACCCGAAATCGGCATATTATTAATCACACATTATCAGCGACTTCTAAACTATATCATTCCGGATTTTGTTCACGTGATGTCGGAAGGACGAATTGTCCGAAGCGGCGGGAAAGAGTTAGCTCTGGAGCTGGAATCGAAAGGGTACGACTGGCTAAAGGCGGTAAAGCCCGAGACTGTCGGCGCGAACTGAGAAATTGAGGAGATAAAACTATGAGCACCAAGACCGATTCAATAGCTATCGATCGAGATATTGGAGATTTTTACTACAACGTCACGGCGACGCGCGATGCCGGTGTCGGCCTCACGGAGAAAACAATCGATTACATTGTTGATGTCAAAAAGGAACCGGAGTGGATTCGCGAGTTCCGCAAGAATGCCTACCATGTTTTCAAAAGTAAACCGTTGCCGACTCACTGGGCGGGGGACGAACTCAAGGAGATCGACTTTGACGTTATTCGTTATTACCTGGCCTCGGGGGATGCGGCGAAGCGAACGTGGGAAGAGGTCCCCGAGGATATTAAGCGAACCTTCGAAAGACTGGGTATCCCTGAGAGCGAAAGAAAGTTTCTGGCCGGAGTTGAAGCCCAGTTCGACAGCGAAGCGGTCTACTCCAACATCAAAAAGGCCGTTGCCGAACAGGGCGTAATCTTCATGGGAAGTACGGACGCTTTAAAGGAGCGCCCCGACCTGTTTCGCAAATGGTTCGGCAAAGTTATTCCGACCGGAGACAACAAATTCAGCGCGTTGAACAGCGCAGTGTTCAGCGGGGGTAGCTTCATCTATGTGCCCCCGGGAGTGAAAGTGAAGCATCCGTTGCAAGCCTATTTCCGAATTAACGCAGAGAACTTTGGCCAGTTTGAGCGAACCTTGATCATCGCGGATGAGGGTTCTGAGGTCATGTACATGGAAGGTTGCACCGCTCCCAAATTCACCACCGCGACGCTTCACTCAGCGGTGGTTGAGCTCGTAGCTTTGCGCGGGGCAAAGATCCAATACATTACTGTCCAAAACTGGGCACCTAACGTTTTCAATCTGGTCACCAAGCGCGGGTTGGCCATGGAAGAGGCCGAAATTAAGTGGATCGATTGCAATATTGGTTCCAGGCTGACCATGAAATATCCCGGGGTCGTGTTGAAAGGACGCAAGGCTCGCGGCGAAGTCATCAGCATTGCCCTCGCGGGTGATGGCCAACATCAGGATACTGGAGCGAAAATGATTCACGCGGCCGACGAAACGACCAGCAATATCGTCTCCAAAAGCATCAGCATCGGCAAAGGGAGAGCGACCTACAGGGGCCTGGTTCATGTTCCCAAACATCTCAAGGGCTGCAAGAACAACACCGAATGCGATGCTTTGCTTATCAACGCCAGCAGTCGCACCGATACCTACCCGGCCATCACTGTTCGGGGTACCGGTAATTCCACGCAGCACGAAGCTTCCGTCAGTCAGATCAACGCGGAACAAATTTTCTATATGCAACAGAGGGGACTGAGCGAAGGGCAGGCGATGAGCCTCGCGGTGAATGGATTCGTGAATGACCTGGTCAGTCAATTCCCAATGGAGTACAGCGTGGAGTTGAAGCGACTCATCGATCTCGAGATGGAGGGATCCGTCGGCTAAAAGGAATTCCATAGTGGTGACACCCCGTTCATGGCGTGTGGCAAGCATCACCGCGATCGGGAAGAAAACCGCAAGTCCAGAGATTGCGCGGAAGATGTTGTAGTCTACCGATTTCTTCTAATCCGTGAGATCTGGGCACGCTACGGTTGAATTTCGGGATCAGGCTAAGACCTACATTATGGCACAGGGAGCAGTAACTATGACGTCCACCGAACTTTCTTCGATTCTCTCCGGGCCTGGTCAATCTTCGGCACCGGGCTGGTTTAAGGAACTCCAGGCAAAGGCATGGGAGGAGTTTGAAGCCGAACCGCTGCCGACCCGGAGCAATGAATTGTGGCGGTTTTCTTCGGTGAAAAATCTCGGGCTGGACGGTTATGTTGCTGCCCCAGAATTCTCAGGTGATCCATTCTCGTTGACGCGTCCGCGCGAATTCCCTCAGCCCTCTGGCAGGATCATTTTTGCGAATGATTCCCTCGTAACTGCGGAATTGCTTGATCCGGCGCTCGAGAGCGCCGGAGTGATCTTTACCACTCTGGCGGACGCACTGAAAAAGCATCCCGATCGTTTGCGAGAGCATTTCATGGCGCAATCGGTCCGGCTGGGCTCAGCAAAATTTGCTTCTTTGCACAAATCCCTAGTGCAAGCTGGTATTTTCATTTGGATTCCACGCGGCGTTGAGATTCACAACCCTTTCGAAGTGTTCCATCTGGTCCAGGGAGATTGGACGACGGTTTTTCCGCACACCTTGATTATAGCAGAAGATAATAGCCGGGTGACGATACTGGAGCATTTTGTCTCGGCAAATCCGGAAGAACGCGGACTTGCCTGTGGAGTGAATGACCTCGTCTTAAACCCGGGTTCCAAGCTGAGCTACATCAGCATTCAGGAATGGAGCAGAAACTTTGTCTCTGTTCAGATGAATTCCACCTTAGCGAAGAAGGACTCGGCGGCTCTGAACCTGGCTCTGAATTTTGGAGGAAAGTATTCGCGTCTCGAGAGCGTCAGCCGAATGGTTGAAAGCGGCGCGCGCAGCGACATGCTGGCCATCAGCGTGGCGCGAGATGAACAGGAATTCGACCAGCGCACACTGCAGGATCACCAGAAGCCAGATACCACGAGCGATCTTCTGTACAAGAACGCGCTCCATGATCAGTCGCGCACAATCTTTTCCGGGCTCATTAAGGTTGAACCGGGCGCACATCGAACCGACGCCTACCAGAAGGTCCGAAACTTACTCCTGAGCGACGATGCGGAGGCAAACTCGATGCCGGGCCTGGAGATTTTGGCGGATGACGTGCGGTGCACGCATGGCGCCACCTCCGGTCAGGTAGAACCCGAGGAGTTGTTCTACTTGAAAAGTCGCGGTATCAATGATCTTGCAGCCAAGCGCTTGATCGCCCGCGGATTTTTGAACGAAGTTGTCGATCGCCTGCCGCAAGAGCGCCTCTCCGAGTACCTCCATCAGCAGATCGAAGCACGCTTGTAAGCCTTCACCGGTCTCGCTTCATTTCTGGACGATTACGGAAAAAATGCTGGCCTGATACGGCTTGGGGGTTTTGCGAGACAGCTATCGATTTTCACTGAATTTTGAAACCTTTTTTCCCGTAAGCGCCGAACTTTAAAGACAAATTGGTTGCAGCTTGACTACAAACGCGCACCTTGTTTAGGTGCGCTTTCGGGGCTGGGTTTAACCAATTGCTGCTTAATGCGAACCGAATCGAGCGGATTACCCATCCCGATAGGGTTCTGTGAGCGCACAGGAGAAAGGGATTTTTTGTGAGGTTGGCAAAAATCTTGCTTGAGAGGTTCGTCGGCTCAAAACGGAGCGGGCGGTAGCAGCAGAAAAATCAATATTCTTGGATTACATCATATGCTCACTTTGCTAGGCACGTTTGCTTCCGTATTGGCCGCCGAGGCCGCCGCTTACGGAGGCCGGACAATTCCGGACTGGGCCAAAGGAAACACCATCTTTGAGACATTCTTTAAGGGCGGACCGGTGATGTACCCGATCGTCGCCGTTTTGGTAGTTGCGGTTGCAGTTGTTCTGGAGCGTTTGGTGTGGTGGACGGTGCAGTCCGCCCGCCGGGACCCAAAAAAATTGGATACGGTGTATGCCGCTCTGGAAGAAGGCAACATCGCTGGTGCGGTGAACCTTGCCCGCGGTTCCAAAGATCCGCTCGTGCGCACTGTTTGGCACGGTTTGAGCCATGTTCACGCTTCCGTGGAAGGAGCTCTCCAGGTCGCTTCTGGGGTAGAACTCCAGCGAGCCGCCCGGTTTATGTCAGTGATGGATACCACCATCACCTTGGCTCCGCTCCTTGGGTTGCTTGGAACGGTGACCGGTATTATGGGCTCATTTAACTTCGTCGGCGCAGCCGACCTGGCGCCGGCCAAGGTCAGCGGTGGTATCGCAGAAGCCTTGATCGCGACGGCGTGCGGTCTCGGAATTGCGATTTTCACCTTGATATTTTTCAATTTCTTCAACGCCAGAGTCGCGCGACTCCAGTTCGAGCTCGAATCGACCTCTAATAACGTCATTCTGATGCTTAACTCTCTGCGAAACCGAAACAACGTCCTTACCGGTCAAGATGCACATCAGCAGCCACAGCAGTTCGCCGGTACAAATTAAGCGCGCCCGGATCGAGATCATTCCGCTGATCGACATCATGTTCTTCCTGCTCGCCGCTTTTATGCTGGTGAGCTTGACGATGATCAACATGAAAGGAATCGACGTTAACCTTCCAACCGCCACCAGCGCTCAGCCTAATACCAAACCCGATTTTACTATGGTCAGCGTTGATGCGCTAGCGGACATCTATTTCGATAAAGAGAAGGTGCCAAAGGAAGATGTTTTGCCGCATTTTCAAAAGCTCTACCAGGCCAATCACGACATTCGGGTTTTCATCCGCGCCGATAAG
>JAFAKL010000209.1 GCA_019235445.1 Verrucomicrobiota bacterium
ACCGGTTTCATCTTGCCGGTTGCACTGTGTTTGCGCTCCTTGATGAAGATTTCCGTAACTCCGGTGACGGAATCAATTTCGCCGTTCAACCAGATCGCCGTGTCAATGCAGTGCGCCAGCAGATCGCCGGTCACGCCGCTGCCGGCCACGTCTTTATCTAACCGCCACAGCGCCGCACCGCCCTGGGGTACTTCCGCCGAAATTGTCCAATCCTGCAGGAACTTCGCCCGGTAATGGAAGATCCGGCCGAGTTTCCCTGTTGAAATGATCTGCTTTGCCAGGCTCACCGCCGGAATTCTGCGGTAGTTGTACCAGACCATCGTGCGAACCCCCGCTTTCTTGGCGGCATCCGTCATCTGTTGCGCTTCGGCCAAGTTTCGCGCTAGCGGCTTTTCGCAGAGAATCATCTTACCAGCCTGAGCCGCCGCGATGGCGATTTCGGCGTGCGTATCGTTCGGACTAGCGATGTCGACAAGGTCAACTCCCGGATCTTCGATCAGGAGCCTCCAGTCGGAATAGGGTGATTCAAAGCCCCATTTATGGGCAAATTGCTTTGTCTTTTCAGCATCTCTGGCAGCCACGGCCTTCAGCACGGGTTGATGCTTGATATCGAAAAACTGGCCCACAGACAGGTACGCGTTTGAATGCGCACGCGCCATAAAGCCGTAGCCGATCAGGCCAATGTTGAGCTTTTTCATAAACGATTTCGGGAAGAATTCAAAATTTCAAAACCACAGATTTCATGGATTGAAGAAGGAAGAACAACAGGGTCCTGCCAACGAGGGTTGTGCCGGAGATGTTGCAGGCCCGCTCTGCTCGTCTGTCTTCCTCGTCAAGTTGTTAATCTCTGGAATTCCTATTCTTTCCATCCGTGCGCTTCGCGGACCGAAATCATGGCCTTCAGAATGGAATTCCATGTCTGCTGTTTTAACATCACCTCGTTCGGGAACATGCAACCGTCCCAGCAAACGTGTTGAAACGCCTTCGTTAATCGCCCTTTATCGTCCCGGAGCCAGTGGCCGGCATCCCGGGCAATGTTCAATTTTCCATTCGGGTCATCGGGCAGACAATGGCGTCCGGTTTTGTCATGCGAGCCGCTGCCTTTGACGGTGCCGTCGTTCTGGGCCACATGAAAATCGATCGTCCATGGACGCAAGGCACGCGTCATGGTGGTTAAAGCCTCTTCGAGTTTCTCTTCGTCTTTCCAGTCAAACTGGGGAGGTAAGATCGCGTCCTCGGGTGCATTATAGCCCATCGTGTAGAGCAGGGTGTGAGCCATGTCGGCCTGGAAACCGATCGTCTTAGGCCGCTCAACCATTTCCAACAGTTCGACCATTCTTCTCCAGCTGTGCATTCCGCCCCAGCAGATCTCGCCTTCGGCAGCCAGGCGTTCTCCAAAATCTTCCGCAATGGTGCAACATTCGCGGAAAGTAGACGCAATTTTGGTCGAACCTTCCGGATCATTAGCCCACGTCTCTGGATCTGTCGCCGAATCGACGCGAACGACTCCGTACGACCTGATCCCGAGTTCACGCAGCTTTTTGGCGATCTTGACCGCTTTCTCGACCTGTTCGACAAAGCGGTGCCGTTCCTCTGCTGAGCCCATGGCGGATCCGCCTCCTGTCGGGGGCCAGACGGGTGCAATCACGGTACCCACCTTCAGGTTCCTGGAAGCGATTTTGTCAGCGAGTTCCTTCAACTGATCGTTGGTTGAATCGATACTGGTATGAGGCTCCGACAGGAACAAATCGACCCCATCAAACTTGACCCCATTGCTTTCGGACGCCGCCGTGAGGTCCAGCATGGTTTCGAGTCCGATGAAAGGTTCTGACCCAGGTCCCTTGCCGACAAGGCCCGGCCACATGGCATTGTGTAATTTTGGATAGTTATTCATAAATCAAGGTTTCACGAGCCGCAGCAGGCATCTTCAACTTGCATTGCAAAGTTCGCATAAGTTCTTCGGGGGGAGCGATTTTTAGTTTGAGCCATGGGGGTGGAGGATTATAAATCAACTGCCAAATCCTGTACATACCAAACCTGACTCTTGCTCCCAACGCAAGGTCGAGGGCGTTACCCTTCCGTGTCTCACGGAATTGACCCGGGCACGAAAGTCAGAGCGACTTTGTTGGGTCGGCCTGGCATGAATAAACTGGTTAGCTTTTCGGGGGTGCGCGCGATGATCTTGCCGTTTCGCAGGACCAACAACCGGCATGCCTTGAGCCGAATCGCTTCGAAAGGATCCGCAGCCTGCAACAGGACGAGGTCGGCGCGGCAACCCGGGGCAATACCGTACCGGTCGAGGTGCAGTATATTCGCCGCGTTCACAGTGACAGCATCGTAACAGGCACGAATAGCCTCCAGGTCCGTCAAATGGCCGACATGCACTGCCATGTGTGCAACCTCCAACATGTCACCGGAACCGAGCGCGTACCAGGGATCCATCACGCAATCATGGCCGAAAGCAACTGTTACACCGCTCGCCATCAACTCTGGCACGCGGGTTAATCCGCGGCGCTTTGGATACGTGTCGTGGCGGCCCTGCAGGGTGATGTTGATCAGCGGGTTGGCGATAGCCGCCACGCCTGCTTCAGCAATCAGGGGCAAAAGTTTGGAGACATAATAATTATCCATGGAGTGCATCGAGGTCAGATGTGAACCTGCCACCCGGCCGTTCAATCCGAGTCGCTGGGTTTCCGCCGCCAAGGTTTCAATATGGCGCGAGAGGGGATCGTCCGACTCATCGCAATGCATGTCCACGAGAAGACCGCGTTCAGCAGCAATCTCGCACAGGCGGCGCACAGAGGCTGCGCCGTCCGCCATGGTGCGTTCAAAGTGAGGGATTCCGCCCACGATTTCCACCCCTTTATCAAGCGCGCGCAACAGATTGCGTTCGGCAGTTGGCGCCCGGAAAAATCCATCCTGCGGGAAGGCGACCAGCTGGAGGTCGAGATAAGGCGCAACACGCTGCTTTACTTCCAGCAATGACTCGACAGCGATCAGACGCTCATCACAAACATCGACGTGGCTGCGGATAGCCAGCAAACCCTGTGCAACGGCCATGTCGCAGTAAGCCATTGCTCGGGCGACCACGGCTTCGTGCGTCAGTCGTGACTTCAGTTCTCCCCAAAGCGCGATTCCTTCCAGCAACGTTCCAGAACGATTCATGCGCGGAAGCCCCAGCGAAAGCGCGGCATCCAGATGAAAATGCGCGTCGACGAACGGAGGTGACAACAACCGGCCCTCTGCATCGATCTCTTCAGGGGCTCTCGCTTCGAGCCGCGCTTCCACGGCCGCTATGCGATCTTTTTCGATGCCCACGTCGATGCCGGTGCGACCGTCCGGAAGATTAGCGCGGCGAAAAATCAGATCCATGAAGGAATTTGCCAATGCCCAGCGCCAGTGTCAGTACAGAAAATTCGCGGCGAATCCTCGATTTTCGAAAAGAACGTGAAACGAGTGGGCCG
>JAFAKL010000225.1 GCA_019235445.1 Verrucomicrobiota bacterium
ATCTACGGCATCGGCGTAGCCGGCGCAGTGGCGCTGATGAAAGCGTTGTTTACCATGTTTGGCGGTGCGGCGGGCACTGCGGTGACAGGTTTCTAATCCCCAGAATCGCAACCGAACCCTGCAGCACATTTCCTGAGGTGAACGAGACCCTTATTTATACAGACACCCGGCCGAGAGCCAGATCAACCGGACACGCCTTTGGATTCGAGGGGAACCTTGGGATGCCGGTGATCATTTCCGGGATGCTCTCCGTCTTCCTTTTGACCATGTTGTTAAATGGCGACAACGGAATGCCAATCTTCGTGAAGTTTCTCCTGGCCTCCATCCCAACCTCGCTCACCCTCACTTATATCGTCGTATTGCGCAGCCGCAAACCGCCTCGATTTGATCTGGATCTCTTCGCCTCCTGGATCAACGGCCGTTCGTTTCAGCCGGTACGCATTCAACCACGACATCCATTCGTGCCAAACCGATGATTGAATCCTTCTTAGCCGCCTGCGAAACGCTTGTCAGGGTTGCCTTTGGAAACAGCAAAGGTCCGACCTCGCGTATTACGCGTCTTGGGATGCCGAACGGATTCTTTTTAAACGATCTGCTTTGGTTTGGAGATGGCGCTTCAAAAAAGACGGCGATCTCGCGCGGATTCCTGGTTGAACCTGGCGAGATCAGCGCGTTCAGCGTTACGCAATTAAACAATCTTCATGAGCGATTACGCATTCTGCTGGGAATCCTCGGAGAAGAATTCGCGCTCCAGGTGCAATGGAGCATTGATAGCGATTATCGACAGGAACTGGAAACGTATCACAGGGAAACTCTGAATTTACGCCGCCGGGATCCGGTCCACGGACAGTTTGGCGTATTAGTCCGTGCCGAGCGCTATGAACGATATAAGACGGCGATGGAAGAAGGACGATTGCGCCGCGAACGGTTGACCCTCTTTTTCGCGCGGATCATTGATACCAAGGTTCCGGTAAGGGGTGACGCTGCCGTGGCCGAATTTTTCGACGCGCTCTCGCGCAAAGAGAGCCTGGCGCTGAGCGAGTTCGCCATGGGCGCACTATTGCGGCTCTTCCCTGATTGCCGGATCACGCCGATGCGGGATCCGGATCACTTTCTATTTTACTACCGATTTCTAAATACGAATTTGCAGGCAACGACCATCGACCCCCTCGATCTTTTGGATCCTGGTTATTCGATCCAGCAGAACTGTCTGCATGGAGAAGGGATCACGCCTTCGAAAGAGGCGGGTATTTCCTTCAATCTTGATTGCTACCACCATGCCATCTTTGTCGTGCGTCAATGGCCGCGGCGCACCTTTCCTGGGATCATCGCAGCCCTGACGGGAATGGGTTTCCAGGAGTACGCGATTACCATGAATGTCTATCCCAAGCGGGTAGATAAGGTCATCGAGAAAGAAGAACAACATATCCAACGGTTACAGATCGACGCGGCTTCCGAGCGCAAACAGTCCCTGGTCACCGACATGGTAGCCAAACAGGAGAAAGTCTCGGAACTGCAGCAAGGCAAAGTCATTCCGCTGAACGCCCTTTTCGTGGTGCGGCTCTGGCACAAAAGACCTGATCAATTGGCGGCGCGATGCGCTTCAGTAAAAAACGCGTTTATCTCGATGGGCGGTGCAGTGGTTCACCACGCGACTGTGCCGGAGAATGCGCGTCAGCTATTCTATCAGACGTGGCCAGGGTGGACCTTCGGCACTTATCGGGACTTCGATCTGCCGGCGGAAGACTCCTTCTTGGCAGATTTGATGCCCTGGTCCGCCACCTTCACCGGGCACCTGCAAGGGGCCGAAGCCATTTATAACGGAGCGAGAGGCAACCTGGTGGGAATCAGGACTCGGATTGGGAATACCCCCCAGCATGGCGTCTTGTTTGGCATGACCGGCGCGGGCAAGTCGGTGATTATCGCAGATCTATTGGCGCAGATTGGGCATCGGTTCGGCTTCCGGTTGATCGTTGAAGAAGGATTATCGCATGCAGTTCTTACGCAAACGCAAGGTTGTGAGCCGGTGATCATCAATCCAAACGGTAACTTGACCATCAACTATCTGGATACTTGCAACGCTCCCTTATCCCCGTTGCACCTCGCATTCAGCGCTGGGCTTTGCATGCTCTTTTGTGGGAACGAAGGGCTCGATGGTGAACGAAAAGCTATTCGGCACGCCATGATCGTTGAAAATCTGCAACAACTTTACACCGACATTTTTAACGACTGGATCCTGGCGAACGAACAGGCAGCCGACGAATTGCGCCGGCGTGCAGCTGCCATTGACCGCTATCTCAAATTGCGATCACGCGGATCGCAACCGAGCTTTGTCGACGCATTCGCCGCGTTCCGCGACTGGGAATTACAGGATCCTGAGGAGGCATCGGCCTTTACGCAAGAGTTGTCGGAAGAAGCGGTTGCCGAATTCACAAAAAATCCCGGGACGGCCAATTTGGTTCGTGACCTTGCCTTTGCTTATTTTCGCGCAGAACAATTTCCGTCTCATAGTGCTCTGGTCGAGCAACTGCTGTTCAACCCACGTGGCGGAATCAGGGAACGAGAAGAGAGCGATCGCATTGGCAAGCTGCTTCGCGCCTGGAGCCGCGACGGAGAAAAGGGGAAACTTTTCGACGGGGTCAGCAACATCCGAATAGACGGCAGAGTCGCCCATTTCGAGCTAGGACAGATTCCCGAGCATGCCACGGAGATGCGTGCTGCGGCTAACTTTCTCGTCGCCAATTATGGCCGGCAAAAGATCATCACGATGCCTCGATCGGTGCCGAAAATTGCCATCTTCGAGGAAGCCGCGCGCACCCTCGAAATTCCCGGAGGCGTCCGCATGATCCAGGAATACTATCGGCAAATGCGCAAGTTCGGCTGCAATATCCTGGCCGTCGTCCAACAGTACGACGTTCTCAAAGTGTCTGAAGTAAGGGGAGCTATGATTGGCAATTCGAAGATGTTTTTCGTGACCTCCCAACAAAGTCGAGAAGACGCAAAGGAAATCGGTGCGGCGCTCGGCCTCTCCGACAAAACGGTCGAGACGATCAATTCGTATCCGCTCCCTGAGCTGATGGACCCCAAAGAGCGCTTCAGTGCCTTCACTTATATCGCGAACGATAAAATCAGGCGGTTGGTGGGCACGGTGAAGAATGTGGCATCGCGGGAGCTGCTTTATGCAGCCTCGAGCGACAATGAAACGTTCGATCGTCGAGCGGCATCGCTGGGCAGCTATCAAAATATCGTTACCGGCATCATTCGAGAATCGGAAAAGCTGCTCTGCGCGAGCGAACAGTCCGCTACGGAGTCGATACTATGAGATGGATCATTGCCACTCTCTGTTTGATGCTGGCCGGCTGCACCGTCGGTCCTACCGTTCCCAAAGGGGAGGCGACCGTCCAAGGAAGAGGTTCGGAGGCGCTGACAAATGAAGGGGATCCACTGGTTAATAGCGGGATGAATGCGCGAAAAGTGCCGATCGAATTCGCTAAGGGTTACACCAAGGGTGTCTCAGATCAGGTGAAACGCACGTATTGGGCGCGCCAGGAGGCACAGAAAACGGCGGATGAAGATTTGCAGGGACGGATCCGATATTACAACGCCACTATCCCCGAACGGCAGGATTCCAACGGAGTAATCAGGGTTCAGCGAGAGGTCATTATCCCGATTGTGGAGTGAAGATGAAAATCAAAAGAGCAGTGCAAGCGATAATATTATTATGGGGTTTTTGCGGGCCGGGACACGCCAGCACCGTTGTTCATGATCCAATCCACACGGTTCTGAACATTGCCCAACAAGTCTACGGGCAAGTCAAGCAGCAAGCTCAGCATGTGGAAGATATCACGAAATACACTACCATGATTCAAAAGCAGCTGGAGCAGATTAATCAATTGACCAGCATGGTCAACCAAAGCGCCGAGCAGCTCCGCCGATTCGGCAACCCGAATACTTACATCAACATGTTAGGTCTGGACGACCTGTTCGAGGAAGTCAACAAGTTGAAAACGGGAGTTGGCAGGACGGTGGCTGATTTCACTGAGGCTGCAAATGGGATAGCGGCGCTGAAATATACCGGCCAGGGACTTTACCAGGATTTAACCGACCTGCCCGATAAGTTCGGTCAGAAAGTTCGGTATGAGGCTGAAAGTTTCAAGAAGTTCGGAATGGTGCAGGAGATGAATGACGATTACAACACCCAGCTCTCTGCGGTGAACCAGTCTTTCAACCGGCTTGAGGATGAAGTCCACAATACGGCTCATCAAATCGACAGCGCTGGGTCATTGGTCGAAACCGAAAAGCTGAAGGCCAAACTTCAGGCGGTCCAGGGTACTCTGGAGACAAACATGCATCGCGCCTCCCTGGCCGCACTCAAAGTCTTGGTGCAAAGCGAGATGAATCGAAATGATCAGGCGCGTGCCCAGGAGGCCTCTCGGCAGCGCCGGATCCAAGAAATGTTGACGGAGAATCAAGAGCTTCGTGAGTTGGGCGGAGAATTGTTAGGACCGGCTCCCGGCAAGTAGGAGAACAGAACCATGAACGCGGAACTCTCAGATTCGCAATTGTATACTTCAGCGACTGGGGCATTGAACGGATTTCTAAACCTTGATCCGCTGGTGGCTTCCATTCAAAAAGTGCTGAATAACTATCAACCGGCCGTCTACGCGATCGCTTTCGTTTTGCTAACGGTCGGCACGATGCGGGAATTCTTTTATCCCGAGACGCGTCGTTTCCTTGAAGCTGTCTTGCGGGCAGTACTGCTCGTGGCCAGCATTAGTTTTGCACCCAATATCATCGCGTGGGGCGATCAAGCGGCCCAGGCGCTGTCCGAATTACCGGCTGCCGGCGAAGTGAACCTGGGCGATTGGTCCTACTCATTGAAACCCGGGCAGGCACCCGCGATCACGCAACTGGAACAGGTTTTGCAGGCGAAAATTCAAGGAAGCGGCTCTGCCAATGGGGTTTCGGGAAAGGAGGCGGGTGATAATCAGAAATCCCCGCAGTTTTCTTCGAACCCATTGGATTTCGGAAGAGATGTAGGTATCGCATGGAGCTACATCGCCGGGTTCACCCAGAATCTGGTCTGGGAAATTCTGTTTGCGATTTACCTCTTATGCCTATTGCTCTGCAAGGTGATCATCCTCTTGATGCAATTCGTGCAAAAGGTAGTGGTGATAGGCTTCAGGCTATATACTCCAATTGCCATTGCAGAGTATGCGCACCGGTCACTAAAGAGCAAGGCGGTCGGCTTCTTTCTGAGTTTTGTCGGCATCCTTAGCTGGCCGGTGGGATGGAGCGTGGTAAACAGCGTTACTCTTGGCATTTTTAAGAGCCTCCCGGCACCGCAAAACCAGAATTTTGCGACCCTCATGATTGCTATTGTTCTAGCGATACCAGTACTTCTTTGGGTCCTGATTGGCCATGTGGCGGCGCCTATCTTTGTCCAAAAGGTGGTGATTCGGGGCGGTGCGACCATCCAAGGTTTTGTCGGGACGATGGTTTCCGCCATCGGGGCGAGTTCCATGGCGATCTTCAGCAGCGGACTGGCGGGATCGGCGGGTTGGCTCGGCAGCATGAAGCCAGGCGCCGGCGCCGGTCAGATGGGGCCCGCCGCGCAACCAGGCGATTACCCTGCGGATCCTGGAGCGGGAGAATACTTTGTTGAGCCTTCGAGTGTGACTGCGGAGGATCCGAGCGAGTCTGGCGGGCAAAGCCGCACTCCGCTTTTCCGGCACGCCAAGGGACAGGAACAGGTAATGCCAGGGCTGTCGAATGCCGGTTCGGGCGTGTTAGAAGCCGGAGCAACGATGATGAATCGTTTTGGCAGTGTCGCCCGGTTTGTCGGCCATGCAGTGGTGGAAGGGAGCGGGGAAATGAGCGGGCTGGAATACCGGGCGATCGCCGCTTTCGGACCGAGCGGCAGGAACTCTCGAACATTCCCCAACCAAGCCAATCGATCTTCGCTGCAGGCACGGAGGTATATCGACGAATTTTAGCGAAGCAAACGCAAGCATGAGACTGGAGCGGCGCGACCTGAGACCCGGGGAGGCAGCAGGGCCATGAGGGAACATGACGTCTGGAGAGAAAACGTTGTGCCTGAGGCGTGGGGAGCCGGCGAGCAACTGAATGACACTACCGTTCCCCGCAACCCGCTCCAGGAAAGAGAGACCCCGAACTGTCGCGCGGCGAATGCGCTCGCAGCCGGCCGTCGGACGGTTCAATTCTTGTGGATCGCTCTTCTCGTTTCATTGACAGCGCACCTGATTATCCCGGTTTGCATCGTGACTGCGATGGTGACGCCCGAGAAGGTCGCGCTGGTGGACGGTACAGAGTCACTCATCATCGCATCGCTGGTACCTCTGGAAGAAAGTAATGAGATTTTGGAGACGCTCTCGCTTTGGGCTGCGAAGTCGTTCCTGGACAGAGGGCCACAGGGCTTCGACGCACCGGAGACGCTTCAACGGGTATTTCTACCAGATGCGGCAAAGAAAGCCGAAGCGGACTTTGGCAAGGTCGCGGCGGAATTTTCCAAAAAAAATATCCATCAGAAATTTGAAATTGGCCGGATCGATCTGCAACGCCTGGATCGAGGCGTAATCATGAGCCGGGTGATTGGCCAGGTGCTGACACAAGCCCAGGTTGGCGATCAGCAAGTAAGCGAACCTCAGGCGGTCACCCTGAACCTGAAGCTCGTTCGCAACCCTTATCTGGGGCGCAACAAAAGATACCCATTCGCAGTGGCCGATTACGCGTTTGGCCAAGCCGAGCAACTACCTATCCAGAAGCGGAAATAGAGTGATATGCGGTTGATTTTGGTAGTGCTGATCTGTGCGGTTCCGATCTGGGCATCTGGGAATCAGACTCTCGCGTCGAAAGTGAGTCGAGTACCGCTCGATCGAAACGAGCCTGCGGTTGTTCGAGTGGGAACACGCGGCATAACGACATTGGAATTTCCTTACAGAATAGAGGCGCTCGACGGCTACGGATTTAGTGTAAGCCCGTCGCCCGATGGAGCGGACCTTTTTCAGATCTCTTTCAACAAGGGAACCAACTTTCTTTCCTTGAAGGCGATGCATGAAGGCGTGGAAGGAAACCTGACGGTAGTTCTTGACGGGAAGGTCTATTGTTTGTTCTGCACCGCAGTTGCGGATCCAAGTTTTGTCGTGCTTTTCGAAGATGGTGCCGCCAAAACGATGAGCGATCCGCATGACGTCCTTGCCAAGGCTAAACAGGTTTCTCCTTCCCGTCTGCTGGGTTTCCTGGACAAGGTCAAAGGCTATCCAGCTCTAAAGCTAAGCGCGCCGGAGATTTTTCGAAACATGGAGGTGGCCGAGCCAAACTCAGAATCAAGCCTGGATGGGCTGAAGCTTATTTTGCGTCGTGTCATTCGGGACGAAAGTCTCGACTCCCTCGGAATCGAAGTCGAGCTGACCAATCTGTCGGACAAAGATTTTCTCTATGATCCCGAAAGCTTCGCGGTTCGCGTCGGCGACGAAGTTTATCCGGAGGCGGTTTGCGACGCGGGCGGTATCGTCGAGGCTGGAAAGACCTTGCCTGCCTTTTTTGTGGTTGCCGGCACCGCGACGGGAGATCGCAATGATTTAGCGGTGACAAATAAATTCGACATCGTGGTGAGAAAGATCTTGGACGCTGGGGATACAAAGTTAGTCCCGCGATGGAAAGAGCCCCCGGATAGTATTCCCACCGCGCAAGGGACCTCGCATGAGCCCGCGCCGCCAGCGCAGACGGACGGCGTGAGGGTACAGACCAAGGGGAGGGTGGCAACAGAAGGGAAGAAATCGAGGAAACAGCATCGCCACCGCAGGAACTCGGAGCTGGCGATAAAAGAAAACGATGCGGTGCAACCGAACAAAGCAACGAGCGGCAGCAAGATGGCAGCCCAAGCTGACGAAGAATGAATAAGCGGACTTTCATGATTGCGGCAGTTGTGGTTGGTCTTTGCGGGGTAGTTCTAGGATTTGCTCTTTTGCGCAAAGGTGGACAAGAAAAGATCGCTCGGCGTGAGCGGGAACTGGAGGATGGAATGGGCAAAGTCACTGAGCCGATGACATCTTCAATTCGGAACTTCAATCCGGTGCTTTCACCAGCGCCCAGACGGCTTCCGAGCCGAAGAGAAGCAGTCGGTCTCGAAGAAAAACCCGAACCTCAGGTAGCTCGAAAACCTGCCGTCGCGTCACTGACAATCTTTTTGGGAGATCCGGCGCCTGCCAAGGACCCTCAGCGCGAGCCAAAAGGGGATTACGCACCCGCGTTCCGTCTGGTGAAATGTCAGCTCGTCAACACGGTAGATTCCAGCAACATTACGACCCCGATCATCGGCCTGGTGACCGATGACCTCTGGTGGAACGGAAAGATTATCATTCGCTCGAACTCGGAGGTCCACGGGGTGGCGAATGTCGATCGAACCAGAGAGCGCATCGCCAGCCAAGGCGTGTTCACCTTCGTCCTGAATGAGCTGGATGGATCCGGCCGGGAGCTGGTGTTGCACGGGATGGTCCTGGACATGGAGAAGGATGACAGCTTGGATAGTTACGGCATTACGGACGGCAGCGCCGGGCTCCGCGGGGATGTGATTCGCACCGCGAACAGCGAGCTGGTCAAACTTTACGCCGCGTCACTGATCAGCGGGATCGCAGGGGCCTTCTCGTCGGGTGCGAATGGCCTCCTTGGGAACCGGGTCTACACCAATAACAGTGCACTTGGTCTGAGCGCGCTGCAAGGAGGGGTCATCAACCCGGCGGTCGGCGGAACGCAGAGTGTTCTGGATCGGTACGCCGAGCAGATAGCGTCCAGCATCGAACGGGACGGTTTCTTTGTACGGGTGCCGGCTGGAAAGCAGTTTTACGTTTATTGTACTGAAGCCATCGATCTGTCCAAAGCTGTCGTTGCCGCCGACGACATACGTGCCGCCCGTGAAGATGCAGATTTCGCGAAGCGCCAGCAACGTTCCGAGGTTCGTCGAGCTTTGCCGGTCGACGCGTCTGAATTAATTAACCCGTTGTTGCCTGCTTTAGGCGAAATACTAAATAACAGAACAAAATAATGTATGAAATATGTGTTGACACTAATGAAATTAGGGACGCTGATCGCACTTGCAGGATGTAAGTCCAAGGAGACAGTGGTGTTAGCCTCCCCCTGGGGAAGGCAACCGGTTCCCGCCGGAATTAACTCATCTATCGGTCCGGCGCAAGTGGGCGGCGGTGGAACCTTACGCCAATCCGAGACGGTCAAGGTGTACGGAATCAATCGGTACGTCGACGCGGCGGATTCGCGCGTGATGCATGAACGACATGCTGTTTATCGCCTTGAACAGCAACCGGCGTGGGTCACTCGATCACCGAGAAATCAGAGTCAAATGATTCTTGGGCCGATCATCGGTCTGCGCAAGCCAGAGTACGCGCCGGAACCGCTGCCTGGGGAAACCTCCCGAGAGATTCTGCAAGCACGCCGCGGAATTCAGGAAGCCAACGACGGCATGAAAGATCTTCGAGAGAGCCAGGAAAAGCTTACCAGCAGCGTGGAAGCGATAGCAAAGAGTACCGCAGAAGCAGAACGAAAGTTGACCGCCGTCGTTTCTGTTTTGAACGAACGGGTCAAGCACCTGGAAGGCGATGCCTCGAGTCCAGAACAACCTCAGGTGAAGACAAACGAAACAGGGGAGAACGATGTTGTGGTCCGCAGCCCGAACCCGTGAGCCTTTGGCGTTTCGGCGTTCAACGTCCCGCGTTCAGCGGATCGGTGCACTCCGTTGTCGACAGGGCCGAACCAGTTAGCAACCGTTTCGGTCTGCCGGCTTCCAAGAGGCAAAGCGAGGACGCTTGTACGTGTTTAGCGCCGCTTGAAGGCAAGAAGTGCAGCGCAGTGGTAAGTAAGGCGTCTCGCCTTACCTCCGAAAACGCGCGAAGCGGGGACGCTTTGCCTACAAGAGAACGGTGAACGCTGAACGGCGAACGCTCCATGTATTTACCGGACAAAGAGTGCTCGGCTCCGAAATGCCCGGAGGGCGATCCTGAAGAGGAGTGGCGGTTCTACGTTTCAGGGTTGCCGAATTACCTGGAGGCCCGGATTCTGGGGCAGTCGGCAGCGGTTGGCCGAATAGCTCGCGCCGTGCAAGCGGCTGAGTTGGGATTAAACGAGAGAGGGAATCGTCCCAAGTGCAGTTTTCTCCTCCTGGGGCCCACTGGAGTTGGGAAAACAGAATCCGCCAAGTGCTTTACCGAATATCTTTTTGGCGATCGGGACGCCTTGGAAATGATCTTCATGAATGAGTATTCTTCCAATACCCGCCTTCCTGAATTCCTGCATCGAACAGAGGCAGCGATCCGTCGGAATCCAGAAGGCGGCACTCTCCTCTTTGACGAAATAGAAAAGGCGCATCCTCAATTGATCGACATCTTCTTGTCGCTGCTCGACGAGGGCGAGTTGACCACACACGCGGGAGATCGCTTCTCTGCATCGAGGTTTTATCTCGTGCTGACGAGCAACCTTGGAAGCAGCGATCTGGCCAGAATGGAAAATGCTCCCTACGCGACGATGGAACGAGTTGCTTTGGACGGGGCAAGCCAGGTATTGCGTCCGGAACTGTTCGCCCGGATTACGGAACGCATGGTCTTCCGACCGCTCGGATTGGATGTACAGAAGAGCATCATCGAAGCGTTAATCGACGCAAAACTGAAAGTGCTCGCTGAATATTTTGGAATAAAACTAACAGTCGATCGGGGGCCGGTAACCGCGTTTATGCTTCGGGCAGGATATAATAAAACGCAGGGCGCTCGCAGGTTGCGGCAGGAGGTTGATCGGCAATTCAACTCAGCCGCGCTGGATCATGCGCTCAGTTCCGTGCGCCCTGCAGAAGGGAGATTCTATTACGACTCTACCACCGGTTGTCTGGTCTTGCGGTGAAAGCAGAAAGCCAGAAATATTCTGGCAACTTCGCCGTGTTGACTGTCAGTTCCTGGAGAGCTAACTCTCACTTTTGGAGCGGCCCTTAGAGACTTCACTCACCAATTTTGGCAACGTGCGTGTATTGATCGGCTTGACTATGTACGCTTCGCAACCAGCATCGAGCGCATTTTGTTTAGTGAACCGGTCGTAATAGGAGGTTACGGCGACGACGGGGATATCGCGGGTCCCAGGATCAGCCTTAAGCTCACGAACCAG
>JAFAKL010000279.1 GCA_019235445.1 Verrucomicrobiota bacterium
GAAAACAGGAGTCAGGAGTCAGAAGTCAGGAGTCAGGAGTCAGGAGTTAGGTGTTCAGGAGTGCAGGGTGCAGCAGTGCAGGAGTTCGGGATTCGGCGGGGCGACGGGAAGTATGCGCGCTGGAATCGCCTCCTGATTTGGGTGCTGTCATTGCGTGCGAGTTCACCCCGATCGGATAAAGACACTCACCTTATCTGTAGCTCCTGAATTCTGAATTCTGAATTCTAGAATAAATCATTTCACCGTTTCCGAGTCCCTCACCGCCTGCACAAGTGTGTTGGCAAAGCTATCGACGTTCTTATCTACCAGGAATGCGGTCACGGCGTCGTTCAGGGCCTGCTCGAAATCCGCGGGAGCAGCCTCCCCGTGTACACAGCTCGGAACCAACTTGTCTTTGGAGAAGGAATCCATCGACCATTGATGATAACGGTCGAATTTCGAGCGATCGATATCCGTGCGAGCAGGGATGGATCCCTTGAGAGAATTAAATGCTTCCTGCGCTTCCTGACTTCCTATGCACCTGAGCCAGGCAAGCGCAGCTTCCTTGTGCGGACCCCTTTTGGCCAGTGTGAATCCGTCCGCCACCACAATAAACGAGCCGTCGGTGCCGGGATGATTGACCCACCCAAAATCTTCTTTTTCCTTCAAATTGGCTCTGAGAAACTCGCCATCCGCCCAGTCGCCCATTGAACTAAAGGCGACCTTGCCCTCCATGAGTTCTTTAATGGCCTGATCCCAACTGAGCGATGCATGATCGGGATTCAGGTAGTCCTGCATCTTAGCGAAAATTCGCATCGCCTCTTTCACTTTTGGGTCGTCCCACTGCATCGCGCGATCGCTCCGTGGCGCTGGACCGCCGAACAGATCCACCCAGCCTTTTGGCCCGATCACTCCCAGCAGGGTGTTCTCAAACAGCTCCGCCGATGCCCAGATGCTTGAGTCGCCTACCCCCAGCGCTTGTATGCCGGCTGCCTTCAGCTTGTCGCAAGCAGCAAAAAACTCGCTAAAGGTCATCTGATCTCCCACCTTGATACCGTTTTTCTCGAGCAGCTTGACATTGTACCAAAGAACGTTCCCCCGGTGGATTCCTGCCAGCACCGAATAAATCTGGCGATCTTTGGTCATTAAGTTCACGACCAACTCCTTCGGAAACGCCGTATCCCAGCCGGCGGTCTTGTACAGATCTGTAATCGCCTCGCAATATCCCGGATCAACATAGAGGCCGAACAGTTCGTAGCCGGGGTGACTCTGCCAGGTGTCGGGCGGGTTACCTCCTGCCAGACGCGTCTGCAAGACTGGACGCGCCGCAGAACCTCCGCCTCCGGCCACCGCCGCATTGACAGTTTCAGCGCCGGGGTTCTGCTTTTTAAAAACGTTAAACAACGCCTCGAGAGCAGCGGCTTCTCCTCCAGAAGTCCACCAGGAAAAGACTTCCAGTCTATTCTGGCCGCCGGTTTCAGCGGCAGAAATCGGTCCAAGACCGGAAAAGAAGGCCGCGAAGGCCACCAGGAGGAAACAACGAGCTATTCTGAGATACATGGCAAGGGGTCCTGCGCTATCCTGAAGCCGTTCGAGTTCAGGCCATTAACTCCAAGACGGCTTCCTGCGAAAATTTTTCGTGCGGAAGTTCGCCCGTTACGAAACCTTCTCGCAGCACCACGACCCTGCGCGCGAGATTGAGTAGTTCCGGCAGCTCGGAGGAGATCATGAGGATGGCCAGCCCCTGACAAGCGACCTCATCCAGCAATTCATAGATCTCCGCTTTCGCGCCCACATCCACGCCACGGGTCGGTTCATCTACGATCAGGAGGTCGCAGTCCCGGACCATCCATTTCGCCAACGCCACCTTCTGTTGATTGCCCCCGCTCAGACCCGCCGTGATCGTCTCGAGTGAAGGCGCTTTCACGCGCAGCCGTTTCGTTAGTTTCTCGACTTCGCTGATTTCTCGGCCCCGATCGACAAAACCCATGCTGCTAAATTGGTCGATATGCGCAAGAGAGACGTTGTCCATAATGCTCATCCCAAGGACGAGTCCCGCGCGCTTGCGATCCTCCGGCAGCAAGGCAATCCGGCGCCGCATGGACTCGTTCACTTTGCCCAGTGGCAGCTTTTGGCCCTTAATATAAACGTTCCCGGTAGCGCGGGGATCCAATCCGAAAATCGCAGTCGCAACCTCCGTCCTTCCCGCTCCAACCAGTCCGCCCATTCCGACGATCTCGCCGCGGCACACGTTAAACGACACATTTTCGAATTTCCCAGTCGAGGAAAGGTTCTCCACTCGTAAAATTTCCTCGCCGGGTTGCTGATCGAGATGTTTCGGGCGCTTCATCAAGACCTCGCGGCCGACCATCTGACGGATCAATCGATCGCGACTGGTTTGGGCGACCGCCTCTGTGGCCACGTGTTTACCGTCGCGAAGAACCGTAATGGTGTCGCATACCTGGAAAATCTCGTCCATACGATGGGAGACATAAATCATCGATACGCCACGTGCCTTTAGCCGGGCCATCAACTCAAAAAGATGTTGGCTTTCATTGGTCGACAAGGAGCTCGTTGGTTCGTCGAAGATAATGATACGGGCGTTGACACCCACCGCCCCGGCGATCTGGACCATCTGCTCCTGACCGGTGGTAAGCTGAGCCAGAGGCGTACTAACATCGATATCGGCACCTATCTCATGCAGCAATGCACGAGCCTTTTCCCGGAGCTTGCCCCAATCCATGAATCCCGCCTTGGTCGGGAACCCTCCGAGCAACAGGTTCTCTGCCACGGTCATATTCGGACAGAAGGCCAATTCCTGGTGCACGAGAGCGATCCCCAACGCCTGCGCGCTTCTAGGATCGGTCGGCTTGACCTCTTTACCTTCAATTTTAATCACTCCTTGGTCGGGGGTATAAACGCCGGCAATGATTTTGCCCAGAGTGCTTTTCCCGGCCCCGTTTTCGCCCATCAAAGCGTGCACAGAAGCCTTTTCGAAATCAACGGAAACGTCGTCCAGAGCGCGTACCCCTGGGAAAGTTTTTGAGATGTGTTCTACCGAAAGGAAAGGCATAAAATATCAGGTGGTTTTGGGCCTTAGGGACACGGAGGAGTCGGTCGACCGAACGACCTCCTTTTTGATTGAGCTTGCTTTTGCTAACAACCGGCGTTTTGCCATTGCGGCGTTAAACTGGTCGAGGAGAACAGCGAGAATCACGACCGCTCCGATCACAATCTGACTGTAGTTCTGCGGAATGTTGAGGATAACCAATCCGTTGGAAATCATCTGCAGAATCACTGCTCCCAGAAACGCGCCAAGCGCAGTTCCTTTGCCACCCACCAGGCTTGCGCCCCCGACCACCGCCGCTGCGATGACGTTTAACTCATACCCTTGACCATCCCCGGAGGAGCCTGCTCCGTAATAGCCCAGAGACAAAACGGAAGCGATTCCGGCCGCTAATCCTGAAATGGTATAAGCCAGCAGCTTAACGCTCCCGACGCGAATCCCGCTATAGCGGCTGGCAATCTCGTTTCCGCCGACGGCATAGATTTTTCTGCCAATCGAAAGCTGAGAGAGAAAGATTCCGCCCACCACCATGACAATAATCATGACCACGAGCGGGACAAGGCTCAGATCAGGCAGAAGCTCCCACCTCACAAACTGGCGGAAGCCCTCTGGAAAACCGCCGATCGATTGGCCGCCGGTCTGAACGAAGGCAATGCCGCGGTAGATGGCCATGGTCCCCAAGGTGATAATAAACGGATGGACCTTGAAGGCGGTGATCATTGCCCCATTCAGGAATCCCAGCAGCGTCCCTACGCCAATCGTTACGAGGATTCCCAGAACGGTCGCGCCGGCTCCGCCGGAAGGACCATACGGTGATAACACCATGGCTCCGTACACCGAGGCCAGGGCATAAATGGCTCCGACGGAGAGATCGATTCCGCCTGTGATGATGACAAACGTCATCCCCACCGCCATGATCGCAAAGAAACTGGTATCTTTGGCAATCTGGACAATCGTCCTCGCATTGAAGAACTTGTTGACTGTTTCAAATGCTGGGACCTTCTGCCCGGAGGCATTCGTTTCGAACACTCTCACTCGTTTACCCTGGGGATTCGTTTCAAATTTCGGGAGTTGCACGGACCCGCCAAAAATTGCCAGAAGCAACCCGAGCGCGATAATGACCAGAATAAGACCGCCCTCAGGGAATTTTGAAAAGCTGAAACTGAATTTTGTGGGGGAAGACATCCGGATATGAGCGTTGGGTTAACCCTCTAAACTGCGCCCTCTTTGCAAACCATAGAGGAAGGAACCAGCACTAACAAGAAGGATAATGAGGATTTGAAATCCCATAGCCCACCCGGGCCCTCTTTGCTTTGTTTCCTTCTGTTCAAACCTCTTTGTTTGGAGAGAATGTCGCCAAAGATGGAGAGAGACGCTCAACCCCAGAGGAAGTTCCCTTATCGATTAAGTGCGATTGACTTGGATGGCACGCTTCTC
>JAFAKL010000296.1 GCA_019235445.1 Verrucomicrobiota bacterium
CAGCGGCCTCTCGCTGGGCCACCCGATTGGAGCTACCGGCGCCATCCTGACGGTCAAAGCACTCTACGAACTGGCCCGGACCGGGGGCAAGCGTGCGCTGGTCACGATGTGCATCGGCGGCGGTCAAGGGATCGCGGCGATTTTCGAACGCTCTTAAGAGACCGCCCAACGAGCAACAAAAATCACAACTGAACAGAAACGTTAACCAAGAAAGAGAGATTTCCCATGGGAAGAGTTGAAGGAAAAACTGCCCTGGTCACCGGCGCTTCGCGCGGAATCGGGCGGGCCATCGCAATCGAACTCGCCCGCGAGGGCGCCAAGGTGGCGATCAATTATTCGAGCAGCGATAGCAAGGCCAAGGAAGTGGCTGAAGAAATCAAGGAACTGGGTGGAACTGCCATCCTCTACAAGGCGGACATCGGCAATTCCAAGGAAGTCCGGGCGATGGTCGAAGCGGTCGCCAAGGAGTTCACTCACCTGGACATCCTGGTGAACAACGCAGGCATCACCCGCGACACTTTGCTTCCGCGAATGACCGACGAGCAGTGGACTCAGGTCATCCAGACAAATCTCAACGGGTGCTTTTACTGCACCTCGGCGGTCATCCCGATCATGACCGCGCAGAGTTACGGTCGGATCGTCAACATCAGTTCGGTGAACGGCCAGGTCCCGGCCATGGGGCAGGCCAACTACAGCGCCAGCAAAGGAGGGGTCATCGCCTTTACCCGGACGGCCGCCCTCGAACTGGTCAATTCCGGCATTACAGTCAATGTCGTAGCGCCCGGCTATACCGAAACCGACATGGTCGGCACTGTGCCGCCGGCAGTGCAGACGATAATAAAGGGTAAAATCCCAATCGGTCGCTTCGGTCGCCCCGAAGAAATCGCCAAAGCGGTGCTTTTCCTGGTGGCGGACGGCGATTTCATCACCGGCCAGCAGATCAATGTCAATGGCGGTGCATTCATGTAAGGTTTCTCGGCGAATCGCGAGAACCTGATACTGCAATCACTCGATCCCACCGAAGTTTGCGGGCTGTTAAAAAGCCTCGTTCTGTTCCAGCCGTTCATGAGAGAACGAGCTGGCAAAAGCTTATTTTTTTCAGGCGCCGGAACAGAACGATGGGCAAAAGCTCAAGCCACGGTTGGTGAAAACCAGGTCGCGAGACGCTCTCGATGTTCTCGCCCATTTTTCAGCGCTTGAATCTGCCCTGAGTGGATGGGTCCTCCCAGCGCTTACACTCTTGACAACACTGCATCTGCCATTTACGCGTTGCCAGCGACCTGAGAAACATCGGGAATTTTAGCCATTTTCGATGGGTCCCGATGACACCGCCAGTTTAGGCGACAGTACACGAGGACTACGGGCAGTGCCGACAATATTCGCCCTGACCTGGCTATCCCCGAGTCCAGGGCTTCTCGACATATTGATGATAAAAAGAGAGTAGCCCAGCCAGACAGGCAGACCAGGACCGGGGTGATCAGACAATGGAGCAGCCTTGCTTTCAGGGTAGCAACAACATTCCGATGAGGCTGCTAAACAGCACGACCAGCGCAACGAAGAAGAGTGGAAGATGCCAGACATAACGCGCCAATCCCGTGCGCTCCATGATTGCGACGACAAGCCAGGCCGCCAGAAACCCGGACAACCCAATTATCGCAATCCAGGGAAAGAGGAGGTCCAGAAACCTGAATTCCGGTCGATTCAGTTCCCCTGCGGAAAGGTTCATCGCCCCAGAATCCCCCCTCTAGCGCTGAATTTCAACGTTTGAACTCATCGCCCGCACTCTTCGAGTGCCTCATTCTTGGGAATTGATGTTTAACAGACCATTGCGACGTCGCAGAACAGTTCCCGATTCTTTTTGCCGGGACATTCCGATAATCGCACAATTCTTCCGGCGGCGGGCGGATAGCGACTAACCTTCGTGGTTTATTGCTTTCCTTGGAACAAGCTTCGCCCGACAGTTGAAATCTGGTTCATAGCGAAAGGTTTCTCATCGGCCAAAAGGACAGAACATTATTCGCCCGAATGGGTCGTTCTAAAATGAGCTTTTCGAGTGTTAGGCAGAAGAATGTTTTGATCTTAATATGACCCTATGAATTCGGAATCCCGCGGCTTCGACCAACCCTGGCCTTCCGGGCCGCAACCCTCTGGGGCGCGGCCCGTCGGCCGCTTTTCCGCGTTGCTCGCTCCTCACGTATCGATTTAGATATGCTCGTCGCTCGCGCCTTGAAAAGCAGCCAACTGACCTGCGGCGAATGGCATGTTATTTCGGCGAGAAGAGCACGCTTGTTTGATTCATTTACGGTTACCTCCCTGGCGCGTCTGGATCTATTGACAGGTAAAACCAGATCATTCAGGCTGAAGGCCGGACCACGCGATGCATGCGATGCTGCTGAAGAAGATTGGAACTGCTCTCCAATGGACCGAACTGGCCGATCCGCTGCCCGGGCCGGGCGAAATTCGGGTAAAGGTCGCAGCCTGTGGCGTCTGTCGCACGGACCTGCACGTCGTCGATGGTGAGTTGCCCGACCCGAAGGTGCCGATCATCCCAGGCCACGAAATTGTTGGCCGGATCGATTTGCTTGGAACTGGGGTCGAAGGACTGCGCATTGGTGAGCGAGTCGGCGTTCCGTGGCTGGGGCACACCTGCGGTGTCTGCTCTTACTGCCTGGGCGGCCGGGAGAATCTTTGCGACCATCCGCTCTTCACCGGATACACACGCAACGGCGGTTACGCGACAGCGGTCATTGCTGACGCTCGCTTTGCCTTTCCCCTCGGCGAGGCGGGCAACGACGTGGCGCTTGCTCCGCTGCTCTGCGCCGGCCTGATTGGCTGGCGTTCATTGGCAATTGCGGGTGCCGGAAGAAAACTGGGTCTCTACGGTTTCGGTGCTGCAGCTCATATCGTAGCGCAAGTCGCGAAGTTCCAGGGCCGATCCACCTTTGCCTTCACGCGCCCAGGAGATGTTACCACCCAAGTCTTCGCCCGAAGCCTCGGCGCCACCTGGGCGGGCGGGTCTGACGAAATGCCGCCGGAACCGCTCGATGCCGCGATCATCTTTGCCACCGTGGGCGACCTTGTGCCCGTCGCCTTGAAGGCGGTCCACAAGGGTGGCCGCGTCGTGTGCGCGGGCATCCATATGAGCGACATCCCAAGCTTCCCTTATCGCGTTCTATGGGAAGAGCGACAGCTTGTGTCGGTCGCCAATCTCACGCGGCAGGATGGCCTCGACTTCCTACACCTTGCCCCGGAGGTAGCTATCGTGACCGCGACCACGCGCTATCCGCTTAACGAAGCCAATCAAGCCCTTGCTGATCTTCGCGCCGGCCGGTTCGACGGAGCGGCGGTGGTGGTGCCATGAGCGGATTCGAAACAGACCACCAGGGTCAGCCAGATCACAATGCTTATCACGCTGACTATCGCACCTAACTCCACCAGGTATGGAGGTCGACGTAGCCAGAGCCAAATAAGACGGGCGCCGGACCGGATCCGTGATGAGTAACAAAAGTAATAACATCCCCGCCATCCAGAACAACCCACGAAATCCGAGCATCTTCGACCGGCAACTGGCGACAGGGAACGCCTTCAACTCCAAAAGGTTAGACTCGGCAATACAATAACGGATGGCAATATAACCCATTCGGATTATAGTCTCCTCGACCATCGTCGGCTATTATCTGAACCTGATGGGGCCCTGCATATTGAGCCCGGCCTCTGGGTTACGCAACCTAACACCACCTATCCTCCTGAGAGCGCGCCCTCCGGGAATCAAATCGTCTTTCGCATGGGAACGATACCCCATGGCAGTTCCCTGCTAGCGCAAGGCACAGCCGCACATTTTTCAGGTGCTCCTACCCTGACCTCGCCTTCCGCTCAATACGCCTTCTCGCAGTTTCCTTCATTCGATAGCACTCCGTTCGGGGCCCCGCTGCCCCCTTCGCTCACGCCGCCACCAATTCTGAATGCCGCCGGATCATCGGAGAAGTTGACCGCTGCAGCCGCTGGTCTGCCACCCTTCACCCAGTACGATATAACGATTTCGGAGAGTGCCACTAATCCGAGAACTCCGTTTGGGACCAACCCACCCGATCCGCCGCTGCCGGCGGATATTCACGGCGTGCCAATGCAGGATGCAATTAATGATCCGATCAGACTTCTCCAACAAGTCATTGCGAAACAGCTTGACCAAGGACACACTTTTGAGGGCACAGTGATCAATATCGCCACCCAGGCGGACCTTACCTTCTTTGCCAAACCGAATAGCAAGCCAGGTGATCCAACTGTAGCTGTGGACGTGGCGGATGGCGCAGGGGGCATCGAGAATATTCTGTTCCTCGAGGGAGGCGAACCGATTGGACCAAAGGGGCCCAATGCGGACACGGCCCTTGTTTATGCAACCTTCTGGATTGAAAAAGTCA
>JAFAKL010000329.1 GCA_019235445.1 Verrucomicrobiota bacterium
GCCGGGGGGCGTGCAGGCGACTTATCTGGAAGTGAAGCCTATTTCGATCGATGCATTCAGCAAGGATAAAAAAGACGGTTGGGATCTGGTCAAAGTTCTGACGAGCAAGGATTTTGTCGCGACGGCGAATCGCATCGAAGGGGTTAATCCGCCGAGAAAAGATGTTGCGGAACTGCCCCAGTTCAAAAACGATTGGTGGGAACAGGCCTTCATCGCGCAATTGCCAACTGGCGTCGCTCTGGCGCCGATCAACTGGGGCCTTGTCATCAACGATATTACAGGGGCCTTGCAAAAGGCGATCTATAAGAACGCGACTCCGGAAGAGGCTGGCAAGGCCCTCTACAATACGCTCGAGCAACGAGCTAAGGACAATCAGCTTTAGGACGTGCAAATCGCGCAGAGGCCGAAGTAATGGGCTCATTGGCTTGAAAGCTCTTCAGCAGACGCTGCTCGTCTGCTGAAGAGCGATGCTTTCGTAACCAAAAGATCTAACCACATTGCCCAGTGCACCTTCTCCTGCATCCCTTGGGCTTCGGAGACTCTGGCGAACATTGGTAGATACCTTGCCAGATTGTTAGACCCCTGGAATGAGCGCTGTCACACGGTTGCAAAGGATCGGTCGGGAGAGCCTGGGTTACTTGCTTATCTTCCCCGTCCTTCTTGTCATTCTCGGTTTGAACCTTTATCCGACGATCCAGGGAATTCTAACGTCTTTCACCAATCAGTCTCTCATCGATCCCGGCCATTCCGTATACATTGGACTCGAGAACTATTTCAAACTCTTCAAGGACCCGATTTTTCAAATCTCGCTGAGGCATTCTCTGGAACTGACCTTCTCTGCGGTTGTTCTTCAGGTGCTTCTCGGCCTGATAATGGCTCATCTCCTGATCCAGGAAGTCCCGGGTATCCATCTTTTTCGCAGTATAGCGATGATTACCTGGGTCCTGCCGATCATCGCTTCGGTGGTCATGTTCAGATTCATTACGCTGCCGAATTACGGTTTGATTAACATCCTCCTGAGGGATGTGGGCCTGAGCCAACTATCTCGCAACTGGTTTGGCGACGAGAAAACCGCTTTTCCTCTTGTGCTCATCATGCACCTTTGGCGGAACGTGCCGTTTTACGCGATTGCTTTCATGGCGGCCATGCAGGCGATCCCCGCGGATCTGTACGAGGCCGCACGGATCGACGGAGCAGGGGAGTGGCGGCAATTCTGGTTTATTACACTCCCAAATTTGAGATACATCATGCTGGTGATGGTGGTTCTGCATGTCACGTTTACCTTCAACAATTTTGACTTCGTTTATCTTTCAACCGGCGGGGGGCCGGTAACCGCCACGGAAGTGTTACCTACTTACATTTACAAGCAGGCATGGAACGGTTACGCGCTCGGATATGCCAGCGCCGGTGGCGTGGTCATGCTCGTGATCCTTGTGGTGCTGGTACTGATCTGCAACAAGCTGATCAAAGGTTTGTCAGAAAAATGATAAGACCGTTCCCAGTCCGCCGGGTCGTGACCTACTGCGGACTTTCAATCTTCTATTTGTGTCTGCTGCTACCCGTCGTATGGCTCGTTCTCTCAAGCTTCCGCAACAGTGACTCGGTTCAATCGGGACGGCTAGTCCCCGCGTGGTCGGACCTGACAGCCCAGAATTATGGACAAGCCTTCCAGATCAGCAACTTTGTCACTTATATGGTGAATTCCTGCGTGATCGCATTCACCGTGATGATTTTGACCGTTTTCCTAGGCAGCCTCGGCGCTTACGCGTTAAGCCGGTTTGCCTTGAAGGGAAAAAAACTCTTCATGATGGCGGCCCTCCTGCCGCAATTTTTTCCTTACGTCCTGGTCCTGATCCCGTTTTATGTTCTGATGTCGAGCTTGAACCTGGTTGACAGCCATGTCGGCATCATCCTGACGCATACTTCACTCACGCTTCCATTTGCCCTCTGGATGTTGACTGGCTACTTCGATGCCATTCCGAAAGAACTTGATCAGGCGGCGCTGATCGACGGTTGCTCCCGGCTCGGTGTATTATTCCGGATCCTCTACCCAGTCGCGATTCCGGGACTGGTGGTTGCCGGGTTCTTTGCCTTTGTGGTTTCGTGGGGCGATTACCTGTTTGTCTCGATATTGTCGCAAAGCAACGCGACCCAAACGCTCCCGATCGGTTTGCAAACTTTTATGAGCAGCCTGGAGGTCCAGTGGGGATTGATCACCGCAGGGACCGTCCTTGCTATCGTACCGACGGTGATTTTCTTTTCCATCGTGCAGCGCCGATTGGTCTCCGGCCTTACGGCAGGTGCGGTTAAGTGAGAGCTATAGCATTAAAAATTTGGGGAATGCCTGATTGACTTGAAGCAGAGATCTTGGATATCCGGAGAGACAGCTATGCCAAAGATTACTCTCATCGGTTCTGGAAGTCTGGTCTTCACCAAAAATCTGTGCAATGACATCCTGCTGACGCCGTGCCTGCAGAGATGCACGATCAGCCTGATGGATGTCGATCCGCAGCGCCTTCAGCAGAGCCAACAGATTGTCCAAGCCATCGCCGATCGAAGAGAATTGCCGGCTAAAATCGAGGCGACAACGGACCGCCAGGACGCTATCCGAGATGCCGACTATGTCATCACCACCTTTCAACAGGGCGGCCTGGAGGCTTACAAAACAGATATTGAGATTCCGCGCAAATACGGCGTGGAACAGTGCGTAGGCGATACGCTTGGTCCCGGCGGCGTCTTTCGAGCGCTCCGCACGATTCCCGTTTTGATCGAACTTTGTCAGGAACTTGACGATTTTGCGCCAGACGCCCTCTTATTAAACTATGTCAATCCAATGGCGGCCAATTGCTGGGCTATCGGGGCCGGTACCGGGCGCCCGCACGTGGGGCTTTGCCACAGTGTTCAGGGAACTGGCGAACTGCTCGCCGACTGGATCGATGTTGCGTATGACGAGATCATCTTTTTCTGCGCCGGGATCAATCATCAATCGTTCTTTCTCGAATTCCGGCGAGGAACAACAGATCTCTACCCAATGATCTGGGAAGCGATCGAGCGTCCGGAGAATTACGCAAAAGAACCGGTCCGCATCGATCTCATGAAAAATTTCGGATTTTTTGTCACCGAATCCAGCGGTCATGCCAGCGAATATGTTCCTTATTTCCGGAAAAGCGCAGAGATGGTGAACGATCAACTGGTCCCGAAATTCAGCGACCCGGTGAACGCCTGGTTTGAGCAGGGGCGAACGGGCGGATATCTGCGGCACTGCCTGGATCGGCTTCAGAAATTCCAACGAGAATTTAAAGAGATTCTTGAGCAAGATCCTGCGAAAACCCGTAGCCACGAGTACGGTTCCTACATCATTGAGGCCATGGAAACGAACTCGCCGATCTGTATCAATGGGAACGTTCCCAATACCGGGTTGATCGACAATTTGCCAGAAGATTGCTGCATCGAGGTTCCCTGCCTGGTGGATGGGAATGGCGTGCAACCCACGAAGGTAGGCTCTCTGCCGCCCCAACTGGCCGCTCTGAACCGGACGAACATCAACGTCCAGGAATTGATCGTCGAAGCGGCCCTGAGCGGCGGGACAGAATCCATCTATCACGCGATCATGCTCGACCCGCTCACGGCAGCGGTTTGCACGTTGCCTCAGATTCGAAGCATGGTGGACGAAATGCTGGAAGCGCAAAAGCAATGGCTTCCGCAATTCTAGAAGACGTCACCGACAACTCTTAAGGCACTATTTCGGTGCCAATGCCGCCGGCGGTGAAGACTTCGAGCAAGAGCGCGTGCGGTATGCGGCCGTCGATCAGGTGCACCTTTCCCACGCCTTCATTGAGGGCCTCAACCGCGGAAAGAACTTTCGGAATCATGCCTCCCTCAATAATGTGGTGCTCGATGAGATGCGCTGCATTCTCGCGACTGACGGTCGGGATGAGCGAGTTTGGATCTTTCACGTTGCGCATGACACCCAGCACGTCACTGACATAGATCATTTTAGCGGCCTTCAAAGCACCCGCCATCGCGCCCGCCGCTACATCGGCATTCACATTGAGAATGATTCCCTCTTCGGTTTGCGCGATCGGCGAGATGACTGGCACCACTTCCCGGTCGATCGCTTCGGTCACTCCGCTGAGTTCGAGTGAGGTGACCTCCCCCACAAACCCGATATCGACCAGATTCTTACCGTCGATCTGAGGAGGCAGCCGCTTGGCTTTGAATACATCCCGACCAGAAAATCCCTCCGCACGTCCGCCAAACTGCTGCATCGTCTCAACGATGCGAGGACGGATTACTGTATCGAGCACCTCCTCCACAATCTTGATCGCAGTCTCGTCAGTTACGCGGAGTCCATTGACAAACCGCGGCGTCTTTCCAGCTTCGCGCATCCGCTGAGTAATGGATTTCCCGCCACCGTGAACAAGCACCGGATTAATGCCAACCGCTTCGAGAAAAACGACGTCACGAAGCAACCGTTCGATCAGGTGATCGTCCTCCATGGCGCTGCCTCCATACTTGATGACGAACGTTTGACCACGAAACTTTTGGATGAACGGAAGCGCCTCTAAAAGCGCCTCTGCCTTTCCGACTCCCGACTGATTCTGCATTCCTATCCTCCCTCTCCTTGAGTTACTCGCCCATGTTGAATTTTACGTACTCAGGCGTTAAGTCGGTCGTAAAAACTTTGTACTCGGCCGAGCCCAAGTGAAGGTCAATGGTAACCGTAAACTTCTTGTTTCCGAGAACTTCTTTGAGGGTTTCTTCGGGGGTGCCGCTGGCCATCCCGTGCTGGGCAGCAACGGCTCCATTGAAAAAAATGTCGATCATCTCCTCCCGGACTTTGGCCGAAGAGTAGCCCACAGCATCCATGACTCGACCCCAGTTTGGGTCTTCGCCATACCAAGAGCATTTCACCAGCGCGGAATTGGCGACCGCCTCCGCGGCCTTCCTTGCGTCCTGATAGGTTGCCGCGCCTTTCACGTGGACTTCGACAAATTTTGTTACGCCTTCCCCGTCTTCAATGATCATCCGGGCCAACTGGCGGGTGACAAAATTGAGCCCGTCCGTGAAACGCTCATATTCCTCCTTATCCTGCTCGATGGGGGCAAGGCCCGACTGGCCATTCGCCAGGCAGATCGCGGTGTCATTGGTGCTCATATCGCCATCGATCGTGATGCAATTGAACGATTGTTCCACGCTATCGGAAGTTATCTTTTGCAAGTCTCTCTTCGAAACCGAGGCATCGGTGGTGATGAAGCAAAGCATCGTCGCCATGTCGGGATTGATCATTCCCGCCCCTTTCGCTATCCCTCCAATCCGAACGCTCTTACCGCGCAGCGGCAGTTCTACCGCGATTTCTTTGTGGAATGTGTCCGAGGTCATAATGGCTTTTGCCGCATCCTCGCTTCCATTCGCACTCAGCCCCGCCACCAACTTCGGCACGGCTCCCTCGATTTTTTCAATCGGCAAATGCCGTCCAATTCGCCCAGTCGAACAAACCAGAACCTGCCGCTCTCTAAAACCCAACTGTCGCGCGACAGCCTGTGCCATTTTCTTGGCATTTTGGATACCAGTTGTACCGGTGCAGGCATTCGCATTTCCGCTGTTCGCGATGATCGCGCGCGTATCGGGGGCCCGCAAATGTGCCGCGGAAACTCGGACGGGCGCCGCTTTAATCCTATTCGACGTGAAGGTGGCCGCTGCCACCGCCGGGAAATCCGAAATAATCAAACTAAGGTCGGATTTTTCAGAGATTCCCTCCTTGATGCCGCATCGAACCGCTGCGGCACGGAAGCCTCTCGGCGCCGTAACACCTCCACCGATTTTAAAATATGTCGATTCCATGGTTCAAAGGCGGTCCACCCGTGATACAACAGGACGAGACTTCTGCCGAGAAATTTCGCTACATTCCAAGTCCCAACGCTTCGTCCCAGGCATTCATAATATTGAAACACTGGATTGCCTGCCCTGCGGCTCCCTTGACGATATTATCTTCTGCGGACATCAGAATGATTCGCCCGGTCCTCGGATCAACCCGCCAGGCAATCTCTAAATGGTTGGTGCCAACCACGTTTTTAACGTCCGGATATCGATGCGATCCCAGTAATCGAATAAACCATTCTGAGCCGTAGGCGGACTCATAGACTGCATCCAGAGATTCCTGCGTCAGACCGGCGACCGGCTCCGCATGGATCGTTGTTATGATCCCGCGGCTCAGCGGGATCAGGTGCGGCGCGAATTGGATGATCACCGGCTCTTTGGCAGCGATCGAGAGTTCCTGCTCAACTTCCGATAAGTGCCGGTGCGAAGGCAGACCGTAGGGCCGCGCGCTCTCGTTGCACTCGACAAAAAGCAATTCCATTTCCGCTTTGCGCCCTGCTCCGCTCACGCCGCTCAAGCTGTTTACGACAATACTTGCCAGCCGGATCATTCTCGCGCGAACGACGGGCAGCAGCGGGATCAGGATACTCGTTGGATAGCAACCGGGACAGGCGACTAATTTGGCCTCTCGAATCTGCTCCCGGTAAGCCTCGGGCAAACCGTAAACTGACCTTTGCAGCAGTGCGGGCGCGGGATGCTCAAGCTTGTAAAAATACTGGTAGACGTTCGGATCTTTTACGCGAAAATCAGCGCTCAGATCGATTACTCTGATCCCCATTTCCAACAAAGGCACGGCAGACTCGAACGCAACGCCATGCGGAAGCGCCAGAAAGGCGAACTCGACCCCAAGAGACGGCAGCGATGCCATGCCGGGGTCGCTGAATTCCAGGCTGGCCAACGGCGATCGGGGGCCGATCCAATGAAAAACCTCTGAGGCTTTCTTGCCCGCATACTGGCGGGAAGTAAGACAACCCAGCTCAGCCAGAGGATGTTCGGCCAAGCGCTTCACCAGTTCCTCTCCCGAATAACCGCTTGCTCCAAAAATCGCAACTTTAGCCTTTTTCATGACGTTGCCGGTGATCGTGAACGAGAGAACCTGATTAATATAGCTTTCTGCGGGCCATAGAAAACCAAAACTCAGAACTCAATTCCCCGATAATTCTCAGTTTTTCCCTCTGGTCAGCTCCTTGCGACACGTGTATTTTCCTCCCCTTTCTAAACTCATGCCAGAGGACAGGAAATCACCAGAAGCAAGACAGCAAATGACCGAAATCGAAAGAGTGCGGCATTCGTGCGCGCACGTTCTGGCGACAGCCATCCTGCGGATCTGGCCTGCAGCGCAATTCGCGGCGGGGCCGCCGGTCGAGAACGGCTTCTACTACGACCTCGAACTGGATCATCACATTTCTCCCCCTGACTTCGAACAGATCGAGGCTGAAATGAGAAAGGTCATCAAGGAGAACCAGCCTTTTGATCGGATCGTCGTCTCTCGCAACGAGGCCTTCGAATTAGCAAAAGAAGGGCGGCTTGGCGCTCTCGGGCCCCGAGCTGTTCCCAGTAAGTTCAAGCTCGATATTCTCCGAGGAATACCGGAGGACGAAGAAATCTCCTTATATCGCAACGGGGACTTCACCGACCTGTGCGCCGGCCCGCACGTGCTGCGGACTGGAAACATCGGCGCATTCAAACTCACTTCCATCGCAAGCGCCTACTACAAAGGTGACTCGAACAATCCGCAACTGCAGCGGGTCTACGGTACGGCGTTCAAGACGCGGACCGAACTCGAACAATACTTTCAACAGCGTGAGGAAGCCAAGAAACGCGACCATCGCAAACTGGGGCGCGAATTGGAATTGTTCCATATCGATGATGAAGTTGGGCTGGGTTTGGTGCTCTGGAAACCGAAAGGCGCGATTATCCGAAAAGAGCTTCAGGCGTTTATCTCCGAAGAGCTTCGAAAGCAGGGATACTCCGAGGTGTTCACACCCCATATTGGGAAGCTGGCGCTTTTCCGGACCTCCGGACACTATCCGTATTATAGGGAATCGCAGTTTCCGCCTCTCATCGAACCGGACACCCTGGCGCGGCTCGCCGAAGAGGACTGTTCTTGTGCGGAACTATCGAACCGGCTGAAAGGGGGGGAAATTGACGGTTACCTGCTGAAGCCGATGAACTGCCCGATGCATATCAAAATCTACTCCTCGACTCCGCATTCGTATCGGGATCTCCCGATCCGGTTGGCCGAGTTCGGAACCGTCTATCGCTGGGAACAGTCCGGTGAACTCGGCGGGATGACCAGGGTTCGAGGTTTTACCCAGGACGACGCACATATCTTTTGCACTGAAGACCAGGTTGCGACTGAACTTCAAGGCTGCCTTGAACTGGTGCTGAAAGTATTGGGGACACTTGGGATGAGTTCCTACCGAGTCCGGATCGGTCTTCGCGACACGGACTCCGCTAAGTACGTCGGGACCTCCGCTCAATGGCATCGGGCTGAAGAAGCCCTGCGTGAAACCGTGAAATCGATCGCAATCCCCTGTACTGAGGAGCGCGGAGAAGCGGCCTTTTATGGTCCGAAAATTGACTTCGTGGTCAAAGATGTCATTGGGCGAGAGTGGCAGCTTGGGACCGTCCAGGTTGACTACAATTTGCCTGAACGGTTCGGGCTGAGCTACATCGCGGCAGATAATTCTCCCCGAAGACCCGTGATGATCCACCGGGCGCCGTTCGGCTCTTTGGAACGATTCTGTGGCGTTTTGATCGAGCATTTTGCCGGAAACTTCCCGCTCTGGCTGGCGCCGGAACAGGCGCGGGTCCTTCCCATCTCTGCCAGGCACGAGGAATACGGCCGGTCCATTTTGAAGCTCCTTCTAGATCGGCAGATCCGGGCGACAATCGACGAAAGCTCTGATAAAATCGGCGCTAAGATTCGCCTTGCCCAGCTGGAAAAGGTCCCCTATATGTTGGTCCTCGGCGCACGAGAAGAACAAACCGGCGAGATCGCCGTGCGAAGCCGCAAAAACGGCGATGAGGGTGCCTTCAGTGCGCCAGAGTTTGTGGAACGAATTCAAATGGAAGTCAAGGAACGTCAACGCGATTGAGTGAACCGCCCGGCACCCCGGCTCACTCTGAGGAGATAGGTTTATTCAGCAACAGCAAATTCGAGTCAACGGTCGAATTCGCGCACGCGAAGTGCGGGTGATTCTCGGAACAACGAACGAACAGCTGGGAATCATGAAATTGCAGGATGCCCTGCGTAGAGCCCAGTCCATTGGGCTTGATCTGGTCGAGGTCGCTCCGACTGCAAATCCCCCGGTTTGCAAAATTGTTGATTTCGGAAAATACAGGTACGATCTGTCCAAACAGGAAAAGGATCGCAGGTCAACCGCCTCCAAGCTTAAAGAGATCAAGTTCAGGGTTAATATCGACCCGCACGATTACGGTATTAAGGTTCGGCACGCCGAACAATTCCTCGACAAAGGCAACAAAGTGAAGTTCCAGCTGCAGTTTCGCGGCCGCGAAATGAGTCACAAAGAGTTGGGTGACCTTTTAATGCGCCGTTTGAAAGACGATCTCTCAAGCATGGGACAAGTGGAAATGGAACCAAAACTGATGGGAAAGAGCATCAACATGACGATGTCGCCCCTTCCCGTGGCAAAGCGAAAGCGAAGATTCACCGTTGAGAACGAGGAACTCCCACCAGAGCCGGCCGATGCGGAAGAATGAGATTTGAGTGATTGAGGCGAGCGCGTGCGGCTCGGAGCGAATCGAGACTGGCGACGATACCAGACAGTTCGCTGGTCTTGGGCTCGGCTTTTTCAGACTCTAAACCGAGACCGAAGCCTACTTGACAGGCAATCCCTAGAGATGTAGTGAAGGCGTCCCGCCATCTTTCGAAGGGTACTCTATGGCTGACACTCAAATCATTTTGAAACAAAATGTTCCCGGCTTGGGGGCCGAGGCTGACATCGTCAAAGTCCGTAAGGGCTTTGCCCGAAATCATCTGATTCCCACTGGCAAAGCCTATGAGGTGACTGCCTCTAACCTCAAGCGTTTGAACCAGTTGAAAGCCCTGCGGGCGGAGCGTGAAGCGCGAGAGCTCAATGATGCCGAGGATTTCGCTCGCAAACTGGGAAAATTAAAACTCGAATTCGCCCTGGAAACCGGCGCGACGGGAAAGGCCTTCGGGTCCGTGACGACCAGAGATATTGAAGAAAAACTTCGGTCAGAATTCGGCATTACCATCGACCGGCACAAGATCGATCTGGAGCGACCGATCAAGGAGAGCGGCGAAAAAGAGGTCCCAATTAAGCTTCACCACGACGTCACGGCAACGTTGAAGATCGAGATTAAATCGTCAACTCCACCTGCGCCGGCCCACGAGAAAAGCGAACCGGCTGAGGCAAAGCCCAGAGGAAAAAGGAAAGCCAAACCCAGCGTCTAACAACCGATGCCAAATGGTTCTCAAGGTTGGATGAAACCTGTCGAGAACCCCTTAAGCACCGAGGGGAAAGCCACTGGGACAAAAAAAACAGGTTATTCACAAGATCCTCACAGCTCATTCACCGCTCCGCGAGTTCCTCGCTCGCTCCCGTTCAGCGAAGATGCAGAAAAGGGTGTCCTCTGTTCCCTGCTGCTCTCGCCAAAAGAAGTAGCCGACATTTGTGTTCTCCAGCTTCGAACTGAAGCGTTTTATATCCCGGCCCACGTAATCATCTATGGCCTGGTGCTCGAGTTTGGTGATAAGCGCAAACCAATCGACTTTGTTTCTCTCAAGCAGGCGCTGAAAGATCGCAACCAATTGGAAGAGGTTGGCGGACAGGAATTCCTGAGTGACCTCTACGACTTTGTTCCAACCGCTGCCAACGCAGCCTACTACATTGACATCGTCCGCGAGAAATACGTTCTGCGGCGACTGATTTCTGCCTGCACGAGCCTTTCCACACAGTGTTACGATCAACAGGGAGAGATTGAACCGCTGCTGGATGAAGCGGAGCGAGAGATTTTTGCGATCACCGGGGAAAACGTGAAAACCGAGATCGTTCCGACCAAAGACCTGGTTATGGAGGCAATCGAACAGATTGAAAAATTATATGAGAACCGCGGTTCAGTGACAGGTTTGGCAACCGGATTCGTTGAACTGGACCGGATGACGAGCGGATTGCATGCGGCAGAGATGATCGTCATTGCGGCCCGACCGGCCATGGGCAAGACGGCATTCGCCATGAATATTGCGGAGCATGTAGCGATGGATATTGGAAAGGCTGTTGCCGTCTTCAGTCTCGAAATGAGCAGTCAGCAATTGGTCCAGAGGATCCTTTGCTCGCGAGCCAGGGTCGATCTGCAGCGTGTGCGGAATGGGTTTCTTTCAGAGCGCGATTTTCCGAACCTTACTGCTGCCGCCTCCCAAGTTGCCGCAGCGCAAATGTTTATTGACGACACCCCGGGTCTCTCGGTCACGGAATTGCGGGCCAAGGCTCGCCGAATGAAATCGCAATACGATATTCAGCTGATTGTGATTGATTATCTCCAGCTGCTGCGTTCCATGAGCCGAAGGGCGCAAGACAATCGGCAATTGGAGATCTCGGAGATATCCGCTGGGATAAAGGCACTCGCCAAAGAACTCAGCCTGCCGATCATTGTGATCGCTCAACTAAACCGGCAGCCGGACACCCGCGCGAAAGAGGGAGGACGGCCCCGCCTCAGTGACTTGCGTGAGTCGGGCTCAATCGAACAGGATGCCGACCTGGTCGGTCTCCTGGTCAGACCGGAGTACTACGAGACCGACGATGAAGCAAAACAGGAACGAGCCGGTGAAGCGGAGCTGATCATCGCCAAACAACGGAATGGCCCGACGGGCGAGATACCGCTGACATTTATGAAGCAGTACACCCGATTTGAGACCCGCGCTCGCGAGCACTCCTGAGCGCCTGAAGCCTCAAGTCTCGAGGGCTTTTAAGGGCTTTGCCGGTCAAGAACTCTCGGCGCCTCCGTCGTTTCCGGGTCACTTTCGGCTCACAAAACTTCGCCTTGTATTTTTGTCAAGGGCGACCACTATATCTTGTGGCGAGCGTTCCACTCACTCTTTCTCATGCGATGCCCAAAATGCGGAAACCTTGAAGACAAGGTTATCGATTCCCGCTCCGCGAAGGCCGGAGCGGCTATTCGTCGTCGTCGCGAATGCCTTGCCTGCCAGCACCGATTCACGACCTATGAAGAGATTGAGCGTCGCGATCTGCGAGTGATCAAGCG
>JAFAKL010000447.1 GCA_019235445.1 Verrucomicrobiota bacterium
CGGCACCCCGGCGCAAAGAGATTGTGGACGGGGTTAGGATCATGACCGCACGGGAATTTCTCTCCCGCATCGATTTCTTCAGGGAGCCTTTCAGGCGGGAGAACTTCATCAGGGTGTTCTCGTTTGGTTTTGACCCAATTTTTTGGCACCTCGTCCTCCATTGGTATTACCGCTGGGTACGAAACTTGTTCGTTCCTGAAGCGGCGAAACCAGCGGCATCGGCATGTCAGTAAGGTCGATTCGCCTGACCGGCACCTCTTCCTGGCGGTCAAAGCCGCAGATTTTTCAGTCAACCCTAACCACCAACCCCATTTGAACAATTTACTGAAGCCAAGAGTCGCGAGTAGTGAAATGAATGAGAGTCTTGACCTGCGCGCCGGAGATTGGGTCGAGATTCGGAGTAAGGAAGAAATCCTGAGTACCCTCGACGGACGGGGCGAACTGGAAGGGCTGCCTTTCATGCCGGAAATGTTCGCTTTCTGTGGAATGCGTATGCGTGTTTACAAGCGGGCTCACAAGACCTGCGATACGGTCTTCCCGATCCGCGGACGCAGAATGGCCAACGCCGTCCATTTGGAAACGCGTTGCAACGGGCAGGCGCACGGTGGGTGCCAGGCCAATTGCCTGATCTTCTGGAAAGAGATTTGGCTCAAGCGGGTCGAGGGTCCGTCCGAGAGCCGCGCAACCGCGGGTGGTGCCGACGCGAAGATTGAGTCCACGAGAAATAATTCTGTGGGCGGAGCTACCGAAACTGATGTGCTGGCCGCTACACGGGAGCAACCGGATACGTCCTTCTCTGAGCCAGTCTACCGTTGCCAGGCAACTCGGCTCCCGTACGCGACGACGGATCTTCGTTGCTGGGATATGCGCCAATACCTTGAAGATTATGCCTCCGGCAACGTAGGAATCCGCCTGATCTTCAATGCCATAGTGTACATGAGTTACTACAGACTCAGCGAAGCAGGGATCGGTCTGGGAAAGGTGATGCGCTGGTTTTATGACAAGTTTCATCCGCTTTGGGGCGGAACCCCCTTCCCGAGAAGGAAAGGGGTCATACCGGTTGGGGACCCAACCCCGTCGAGTGCGCTTAATTTGCGACCTGGTGAGCTTGTCCGTGTGCGGTCGCAGGAAGAAATACTTCGAACTCTGAACGCCGAAAACAAGAATCGGGGGTTGATGTTTGATGCGGAAATGGTGCCATTCTGCGGCAAGACCTACCGCGTCCGTGATCGGGTGAGCAAAATTATCAATGAGCAGAATGGAAAGATGCAGGAGATGAAGACTCCTTGCATCATTCTCGAGTCGGTGTTTTGTCAATCTCGGTATAGCGAATGCCGGCTCTTCTGTCCTCGAAGCATTTACTCTTACTGGCGTGAAATCTGGCTGGAAAGGGTCCCGGAACCCCAGAGAGGAGATGCGAAACCGGCGGCGAATTAACGAGACATTCGCTTCCTCGCGGATATGAAGATTGTCCACCTGAGTAAGAATGATCTGCAAGGAGGCGCGGCCAAGGCTGCGTATCGTCTGCATAAAGGGCTCCAGCGTGCTGGTCAGGAATCCTTCATGGTCGTCATCTCGAAGTCCGGGGACGATCCCACGGTAATTGCCGTCAATCGCCCAATGGACCTCCTGAGTCGGGTGCGGCGAGGCATGCGCGAATACCAGATTGCGCAGGATTTTCGGCAATACCGCAACTCCCGCCCGGCTGGTTATGAAGTGTTCAGCGATGACAGGACCGAGTACTCCTCCACTTTACTCAGTCAGATACCTGCCTATGACATTGTCAATCTCCACTGGGTCTCTGGCCTGCTCGCTTATGGCTCCTTTTTTGCCCGGGTGCCGCAATCCACACCGGTCGTATGGACGCTTCATGACATGAACCCATTTACTGGAGGCTGCCACTATAGTCTTGGGTGCGAACGTTTTCTCCATCATTGTGGATCTTGTCCTCAGCTGGGGTCGAGGGATGAAACTGACCTTTCTCACCGGACGTGGCGGAGAAAAAAAGAAATCTTTTCGCGGATCCCCCCATCGCGTTTGCGTATTGTCACTCCGAGCAGATGGTTGGCCGGCGCGGTAAAGCGAAGTTCCATTCTCGGAAGATTCCCCGTGACGGTGATACCAAACGGACTGGACGTGGACGAATTCGCTCCCCTGAATCGAGGTAGTGTTCGCGAGCTGTTGGGTGTTCCCCAAGATGCGAAGGTTGTCCTTTTTCTCGCTGAGCTGGCGGACAGCCAGCGCAAGGGGTTCCCGCTTTTGGTCCAGGCTCTGACTCGATGTGCAGAATTGGTGCCAAAACTTTCGCTCGTCTCTTTGGGCCATAACAAACCGCAATTGCAGGTGAAGATTCCGTGGTTACACCTGGGCCCGCTGAATAATGATCGGTTTCTTTCCATGGTCTACAACGTGGCAGATCTGTTCGTCATTTGCTCTTTAGAGGATAATCTGCCTAACACAGTTCTGGAGGCGATGGCCTGCGGAGTTCCGACGGTCGGTGTTCGAGTGGGCGGCATCCCTGAAATGGTTCGGGATGGTGTCAATGGTCTGACCGCCGCTGCGGATCCCGACGCGCTAGCTGCTGCCATCCGTGATTTACTTAACGGGACTGAAAGACGTGCCGCCATGAGCGCCAGCTGCCGGCGCATTGCGGTCCAGGAATATTCGCTCGAGCGCCAGGCCCAACGGTATAATCAACTCTATAAGGAACTTATCGTCGGAGGAACGCCGGCACTCCGGCAAAACAGCGTTCCGGCCAGCCGCGAAACACTGCGCTGACTGGCGGCGATCAAAAGCTCATTTTGCCATCCAACTACAACTGATTATGCGCATTCTTGTCACGGGGACGGAAGGGTACCTGGGTTCATTGCTGGCGCCGGAATTAATTCGGCGGGGTTATACGGTTATCGGACTGGACACTGGCTATTACAAAGAACGAATGCTCTATCGTGATGGGGCGATGACTCCATTGACATTGGCAAAGGATCTGCGCCAGGTTGAGACAGCCGATCTAAAGGGAATCGACGCGGTGGTTCACATGGCCGAACTCTCCAATGATCCTGCCGGCCAACTCGCGCCACATATCACCTACGAGATAAACCACAAGGGGTCCGTCCACCTGGCGGAGCTAGCACGGCAAGCGGGGGTCCGACGTTTCATCTACATGTCTTCGTGCAGCGTCTATGGGGTGGCGGGGGATGATTTCGTGACCGAGGAATCCCCCGTCAATCCGCAAACTGCCTATGGAATATGCAAAACGCTGGTCGAGCGGGATCTTCGCGCGCTGGCAACCCCGCAATTCGCCGCGACCTTCATGCGAAACGCGACGGCTTATGGAGCCTCCCCGCGCATGCGGTTCGATATTGTGCTGAACAACCTCGCCGGATTGGCCTGGACGACCAAAGAAATCCGCATGATCAGCGATGGCACGCCCTGGCGTCCAATCGTGCATGGACTGGACATCAGCCAGTCGATCATTGGCGCGCTGGAAGCACCGTTCGAAGCAGTCGCGAACGAGGTTTTCAATGTCGGGGATACCGAACACAATTACCGTGTGAAGGAGATCGCCGAGATTGTCGGAGAAGTGTTTCCCGGTTGCAGCGTCTCGTTTGGTCCCCCTAGCCTGGATAACCGCAGCTACCGCGTATCGTTCGAAAAAATCCGCAAGCACATTCCCAGTTTTAAATGTCGTTGGGATGCGAGACGGGGCGCCGAACAACTCCTCGCGTTGTTTAGACGAGTCGATATGACGGAGGAGGTGTTCCAATATCGAGCTTTTACCCGCCTCAAACAGCTCGAATATCTGATCCGGACCCATCAGATTGATGACAATTTCTTTTGGACCAAATAATGCATTTTATCGCTACTCGGCTTGATGGCGCCTATATCGTGGAGCCAGAGCCACATGAAGATAATCGCGGACTCTTCGCGCGGACGTATTGCGCGCGCGAGTTTCGCGAAGCAGGGCTCGTCGATGCCTTTGTGCAGTGCAACACTTCATGGAATGCTCGAAAAGGCACCATTCGCGGGCTCCATTATCAGATCTCGCCGTCCAGCGAAGTCAAGCTGGTCCGCTGCACTGCCGGTGCCCTCTGGGACGTGATTGTCGATCTTCGTCCGGCCTCGTCCACCTATTTGCAACACTTCGCCGTAGAACTAACAACGAGAAATCGGTTAGGCTTATATATTCCAGCCATGTTTGCTCATGGCTTCCAGGCGCTGGAGGACACCACCGAAGTTTTCTATCAAATGAGCGATTTTTATACACCCAAGCTTTCCAGAGGGATTCGATACAATGATCCGAAGCTCGGAATTTCATGGCCGATCCCACTCACCTCCATTTCCGACCAGGATCTAAGTTGGCCTTCGCTGGAGTGATTCCGACGGAAAATCGGGTGGCCTTCTTTGGTCTCCGGTCTCGTGATTGAACGGGGTAAGTAATGAACCAAACGGCGGAAAAGATGGAACCTCCGCGAAAGATCCTGCGTGATGCGCTCAAAGCCTCCGACCTTGTAGAAGAGGGTCGGGAAGCTTATGCGGCTATCAAGGCACTTTATCCAATCTGCCGGAGCATCACGGGCGACGGTATTCGGCAAAGCTTGCGCCTCCTCCAAAATACTGTTCCATTGGTGCTTCATGAGATTCCGAGCGGCACACCGGTGTTCGACTGGTTTGTCCCAAAGGAATGGAATATTCGCGACGCCTATATCAAGGACGACAAGGGAGAACGTGTGGTGGATTTCCAGAGGAGCAATCTGCATGTCCTTAACTATAGCCTGCCGGTTCGGCGAAAGATGTCGCTCACTGAGCTGAGACCCCATCTCTTTACGCTGCCGGAAACACCGGATTGGATTCCATACCGCACCTCGTATTACCGCGAGACCTGGGGATTTTGCCTGAGCAAAACGCAGCTGGACAGGATGGAGGAGGGGGAGTACGAGGTCTGTATAGATTCCAGCCTGGAGCCCGGCTATTTGACCTACGGTGAATATCGGATTCAAGGCGCCACCGAAGAGGAGGTACTGCTTTCCTGCCACGCCTGCCATCCATCGCTCTGCAACGATAACCTTTCGGGGATGACCGTCGCGGCGCGCTTGGCGCGTTTTCTCAAAGGCGTTTCCTTGCGCTATTCTTACCGGCTTTTGTGGATCCCCGGCACCATCGGTTCGATTACGTGGTTGGCTCGAAACGAGGACCTGCTGCCCCGGATCAAGCACGGTCTCGTGTTGTCGTGCGTTGGAGATTCAGGATCCTTTACCTATAAACGAAGTCGTCGCAGGGATGCGGAGGTTGATCAAGCAGTTGAACATGTGCTTAGCCACAGTGGACGCAAGTTTGAAGCGTTGGACTTCGTTCCTTACGGATATGACGAGCGGCAATACTGTTCTCCGGGAATCAATCTCCCGGTTGGATGTTTTATGCGGACGCCCAACGGGCGATATCCTCAGTACCATACCTCCGCGGATGATCTGACGCTTGTCTCCGCTTCTTCACTGGGTGAGTCGCTTCTGCAATTGTTGCGGGTGATCCAGGTCTTCGAGGAAAATCGCCGCTATCTGAATCTGAACCCGAAATGCGAACCACAGCTGGGCCGGCGCGGGTTGTATCGGCAAATGGGCGGGATCAAAGACGCAGGGGCTCGTGAGATGGCGATCTTGTGGGTCCTGAACCTGTCTGACGGCCAGCACGACCTTCTGGATATCGCCATCCGCTCTGGCTTACCTTTTGAGCAGGTCAGCGGCGTCGTAGACGCGCTCAAGGAGGCAGAACTGCTTTTGTCGACCGAGTAATCGACACATCCCAAGCCAAAGCGCGGGTGACCTTCGCGCTCTAAGCCGATCGGAAAGCGGCTGGGGAGAAAGATTGGATTAATAAGAGGAAGAAACAGGGTGTCTGCTCATTTGCAGGGTTCCTGCCGATGCACGCTAAACCTGTCAAGTAAAACGTCGAAGAGGAGAGTGTTGAATTGCAGAATGAATACGAGCAATACGATCGAATTGGAGAAGACCGAAAAAAGTAACTCAGATCAGACGATTTCCACCGGCGCTCACTGCCGCTTCTGTCATACCCCTTTACGGCACACGTTCGTTGACTTGGGCATGTCGCCCCTATGCGAAAGCTATCTGAGGGCGGATCAGCTCAATGCGATGGAACCGTTCTACCCGCTGAACGTGAAGGTCTGCGAAAAATGTTACCTCGTGCAATTGGACCAGTACGTTAGCACGGAGCATATCTTCACGGAGTACGCTTATTTCTCCTCCTTTTCAGACAGCTGGCTGAAGCATGCATCGAATTACGTGGATATGGTGTCTGAGCGCTTCGGCCTGGGCTCGAAGAGCCTTGCCGTCGAACTAGCCAGCAACGACGGTTACCTGTTGCAATATTTTGTGAAAAAGGGGGTTCCCGTTCTGGGCGTCGAACCCGCCGTCAACGTCGCCAAAGTTGCCGAGGAAAAAGGAGTAACAACCCTCGTCAAGTTCTTCGGGTGCCAGACCGCGCGGGAGATGATGGGAAGCGGGCAGGGAGCGGACCTGGTGATTGGAAACAATGTCCTGGCCCAGGTTCCAGATCTAAACGACTTTGTCGGCGGCATTCAGATTGTCCTGAAGCCAGAAGGAGTCGCTACGCTCGAATTTCCTCATTTAACCCGGCTGATGGAGGAGAACCAGTACGACACGATTTACCATGAGCACTTTTCCTACTTCTCCTTGATCACGGTGGAGAAGATTTTTGCCGCTCATGGACTGGTCCTGTTTGATGTTGACGAGATTCCAACGCACGGTGGCTCCATCCGGATTTATCTGCGGCACAAAGAGGACAGCTCCAAGCCGGTGAAACCTTCGGTCGTGAACCTGAGACAACGCGAGCTGGCAGCGGGCCTGGATCGGATGGAGACCTACGCGACGTTTGCGGAGCAGGTCATCGACTCCAAACATAAGTTGCTTGAGCTGCTGATCAGGCTTCGCCGTGAGGGAAAACGCATCGCCGGATATGGTGCACCGGGCAAAGGGAACACGCTGCTTAACTATTGCGGTATCCGTCAGGATTTCCTGGAGTTTACCGTGGATCGGAATCCTTACAAGCATGGACGCTTCCTGCCGGGAACGCATATACCGATTTATCCGGTGGAGCAGATCCGCCAAGGGCGTCCGGAATATATCCTGATCCTGCCATGGAATCTTAAGGATGAGATTGTGCCGCAATTGGCCTACGCACGGGAGTGGGGTGCAAAATTTATCGTGCCTATACCAACGGCGCGAATTCTCGATTGAGAAGTCAAGTCAGATTTACGACAAAACCAGGAACCGGTAATCAAAGATGAAAGTTGTGCTCTTCTGCGGCGGCTTTGGTATGCGCATGCGCGAATATTCAGAGGCAGTGCCGAAACCGATGGTACCGATCGGCTATCGGCCTATCCTTTGGCACGTGATGAAGTATTACGCTCACTACGGATATAAGGATTTCGTTCTCTGCCTGGGATATAAGGCGGACGTGATCAAGAATTACTTTCGCAACTATGACGAATGCCTATCCAACGATTTTGTCCTGTCCGGAGGGGGTAAAAACCTGCAGTTGCTCAGTAGTGATATCCACGACTGGCGCATTACCTTTGTAGATACCGGGCTGACTTCCAATATTGGTCAGCGTCTCAAGGCAGTGGAGAAACATCTGCAAGGCGAAGAAGTATTTCTGGCGAACTACACGGACGGATTGTCCGACGTAAACCTCCATGAGCTAACGGATATTTTTCTGCGGAGCAATCGAGTGGCCTGTTTCGTGAGCGTGAAGCCGGTGGCGAGCTTCCATATGATCACCGTCGACGAGGATGGGCTGGTGAAGAGTATCGAGCATATCACTAAGTCTGGTGCACGGATCAATGGGGGATTCTTCCTGTTCCGGCGCGAGATTTTCCAATACATGAAAGAGGGCGAAGAACTGGTCGAGGAGCCGTTTCGTCGGCTGATCTCGGAAGGACAACTTCTTTCCTACTCTCACAACAAATTCTGGGCATGTATGGACACGTTTAAAGAATTGCAGGTGCTCGAAGACCTCTACAGCCGTGGCAAGGCGCCCTGGGCTGTCTGGAATGGCAAGCACTGAGCCAAAATCAATGAGTGTTCCGACCGGTTCTGATCCCTTGCCCGATGCCGCACCCGCGGCACTCGCTGCGCCGGCTGAGCCTGGCGAAATCGCTGCCGCCCAGAATGCGAGCGCTGACAGCGTCTGGAAGGTTGCGGCGGCGGGCAATCCTGCCACGGATGGTGCGCCCCATGATTTGAAACGAAGGACCGCTCGCGGAGCCTTGGTCTCCATGTTCGGCCAAGTCGCGAATTTTCTGCTCCGGATCGGCTCCATGGTGGTTCTGGCCCGGCTCCTGAACCCGAACGATTTTGGCTTGGTCGGGATGGTAACGGCGTGCACTGGATTTCTCGGCCTGTTCCGAGATGCCGGACTCTCGATGGCCACGATCCAGCGAGCGTCAATTTCCCATGCGCAAACCTCGACCCTCTTCTGGATCAACGTCGTCGTGGGTGCTATCCTGGCTGCGCTTTGCGCGGCTATATCCCCGCTTCTGACTCGTTTTTATCATGAGCCGCGCCTGTTCTGGGTAACGATTGTGATCGGACTGGGATTCATTCTTAACGGGGCGACCGCACAACATCGAGCGATGCTCCAGCGCCAGATGCGGTTCGGCGTGTTAACCCTTGTCGATATCGTCGCTCTTATCCTGAGCATCGGAGTCAGTGTTGGCATGGCGGTAGCCGGCTGGGGTTATTGGGCCTTGGTCGGGATGACGGTCGCATTACCTGCCGCCAGCCTGGTTGGAGTTTGGCTAGCGGCCAAGTGGATACCAGGTCCGCCGGAGCGGGGAACTGGGGTTCGCTCCATGTTGCGCTATGGCGGCACCGTGACTCTAAACAGCCTGATTGTCTATGTCGCTTACAACGCGGATAAAGTGCTACTCGGGAGATTCTGGGGTGCGGCAACCTTAGGGATCTACGGGCGCGCTTATCAACTCGCCAGTTTGCCGAACGAAAACCTTAGTTCCACGATCGCCTTGGTAGCCTTTCCTGCACTCTCGCGACTCCAAAACGATCCTCCCCGACTGAAAAGCTATTTTTTGAAAGGCTATGGTCTTTTTCTTTCGCTCGTCATGCCGGTGACGATGGGATGCGCGTTGTTTGCCGAGGACATCGTCCGCGTATTTCTAGGTCAGAAATGGAGTGAAGCGGTTCCTGTCTTTCGACTGTTAGCGCCGACGATTTTGACTTTCGCTCTAATCAATCCGTTCGGTTGGTTTCTGATGGCCACCGGCCGAACGATGCGGAGCCTTAGAATCGCGCTCATGATCGCTCCGGTAGTTATCTGCGGCTATGTGGCCGGACTGCATTATGGCCCGACCGGAGTTGCCACCGGCTTTTCAGTGGCGACGGTGCTGTTGATTCTCCCCGTTATCCTTTGGGCAACGCGCGGTACATCAATTACTGCCATCGACGCGTTCAGAGTGGCGATGCGTCCATTCTTATCGATCCTGGCCGGTGCAGGTGCGGTGCTAGTTTGTTCGGGTTTTCTTCGTTTGCTGCTTCCGCCTTTACTGCGGCTGTGCGCGGAGAACACCGTCTTGTTTGGTGTTTATTTTCTCATGCTTTGGTTCGTGATGGGACAGAAGTCGACCTACCTCATGCTGCTCGAGGAAATCGGCGTCTGGCCGATGGGACGCCGGCGGGCAAATCGAATGCCCTCCTAAGCCGAAAAAATCGACCGCGAGAGAAATAGCATGCGGCTGCGGGGCGCTTGGGAAAACGAGGGCGGGGTAAACAGTTTCCTGCTAAATAAAGCGGTCGACGGACCAGTAGCGCCCACAGTCGTCACCTCAGCCCCCGGCTGAAATAACGACCGTCAACTCTCATTCAGAAATGTCGCCAGAATTCAACAGGCAGTTATCGGAGAAAGTGGCTGTGGTCACTGGCGCCAGTAGCGGCGTCGGGCGGAGTATTGCCCTGGCCTTGGCGGCCGAGGGCGCTGATCTTGCGCTGCTCGGTCGAAGAACGAGTTTGTTAGAGCTCGTGAAGCAGGAGTGCACTGATCGAGGGGTGCGAGCGGTCTGCTACCGAGTGGATTTGCTTGAGGAGAGGGAATTGGGGGAAATAAAAGAGCGGGTGCTGAGCGATTTTGCTGGGGTGGACATTCTCGTTCATAGCGCAGGCATGATCGCCTTCTCAAAATTCGCGATGGCCTCTGCGGAAGATTTTGAGCTCCAACATCGCTGCAATGTGCTTGCTCCCTTCGCTCTCACGCAGCTCTTTTTAGCGACCCTTATCGAGAGACAAGGGCACGTCATTTTCATTAACTCCACCGCCGGGTTGGTCGGGACACCCGGCGTTTCGCAATACTCCGCCACCAAACATGCTTTAAAAGGCTTGGCCGACAGCCTGAGAGACGAGGTCAATCCGGAAGGTGTGAGAGTGCTAAGCGTCTATTTAGGCCGGACGGCGACTCCGATGCAGGCGAAAGTGCATCAGTGGGAAAACAAATCCTACGCGCCCGAGCAGCTCATTCAGCCGGAGCAAGTGGCCAAGGTGGTGCTGGTTGCGCTGCTGATCGGACCTGAAGCGGAGATCACGGAAGTGAGAATACGACCCGCTAAGAAACCTGGCCGGGCGAAATGATAGCGGAAATAACTATGTGGACAGCTCCTTTTAGTTCAATTCGGCGAGTACTCTGCCTGGGTGCTCATTCCGACGATATCGAGATAGGCGTCGGTGGCACCTTGCTCAAGCTGACGGAAAAGGTTCCTGGTCTTGAGGTCTGGTGGATTGTCTTCAGCGCACCAGGATCCAGGGCCGAAGAGGCACGGCAAAGCGCCTCCGAGTTCTTACTGGGCGTGCCTCGGACGGAGGTCAGGATCGGGTCATTTCGGGAGAGTTACTTCCCGAGCGAGTGGCCATCGATTAAGGATTGGTTCGAGCAGATCAAGGCGAATTTTGACCCGGAAGCAGTCTTTACCCATCAACGCCATGACCGGCATCAGGATCATCGTGTTCTGTCAGAGCTAGCGTCGAACACCATAAGAATCCATTTGATTCTCGAATACGAAATTCTCAATCAAGAAGGCGGCGTCGCCACTCCCAAAGTAGTTAT
>JAFAKL010000466.1 GCA_019235445.1 Verrucomicrobiota bacterium
AAACGATTCGATGACATAAGGATCCAGGCACTCCAGCAGAAGGGCACGTAAGGTGGTGAGTTGATGGCCGAATCGTAGCAGAGGTTTACTGTAAGCAGTCACCTCGCGAGGACGCGCGGGCATCATCTTGAGATAATGGTTCCGCGAATAAAGCGCCTTTTCATAAGACCGGAGAATTTCACGATAATTTTCGAACAACTGGCTGCCGAGAAAATCGAGAAATCGTCTTCGTCGCTCGCCTCCGCCTCGAACCAGGCCAATGTCAGTGTTGGCTAGATAGACCACCTTCGCCACCTCTAGGTAGGCACCAGGGCTTTTTTGGACTACTGCATCCAGGGCAAGCTTCCGCCGGCTTGCACTGTAATAAAACTGAAGATGATAGTTCGAGACGAACCCGTCGGTGACAAGACCCTTTGCCCCCAGGCGGATCAAATGGAGAAGAGAATTAGTCTTCGGCGACTGGAGACGGGTCAATACCGCCACGGCCTCAAGGAGGGACGTTTTTCCAGAGGCGTTCCGACCAATAATGCAGGTCGATTCCGGGTGAAATTCTATTTCCAAATTCGAGAAACAGCGGAAATCCCGGACGAATAATTTGCTGACCATTGAGAAAATTTTGGGTCCCACACCAATTTGGGACCCCGGCAGAACGGCGCAGGGCAAATGCCTGCTCTCTTCCTGATCGGCCCCGGTCAAAAAATTTCCTCGAAAACCCCTCCCCCAAGCAAACGCTCGCCATCGTACAGAGCACAAATCTGCCCTGGAGTCAGCGCGCGTTGCGGTTGCTCGAATTCGAGCATAGCAGATCTTTCGTCGACTGCTTCGAAAAGAATAGGCGATGCCCGCGCCCGATATCGAGGTTTTGCCGCAATCTTGGCCACTGCTGGCAGAACTTTATTGGTAAACGAAAGACTTCCTATCCGGCAATGTCGAGCGTATAGACCGGTGGTGTCGAGACGATCAAACGCAACAATCAATTCGTTAGAAGCAAGACGTTTTTCGACCACCACATAGGCCTCATTCGGCGTGTTGGAAGGCACCCCGACTCCTCTGCGCTGACCGAGCGTATACAGGTGCAATCCCTTGTGCTCTCCCAGATTTTTACCTTGCCGGTTGCGAATCGGACCTGGATTGTCCGGAACAAAAGCCTGGAGAAAATCGCGCATCTTAACTTCGCCGATGAAACAGATTCCCTGACTGTCCTTTTTTGCGGCCGTGACCAGGCCGGACGCGTTTGCCAGTTTGCGGACTTCGGCCTTGCGCAGTTGGCCAAGGGGAAATCGCGCCGCAGCGATCTGGTGTTGCTGCAACAGCGCCAGGAAATAGGATTGATCTTTGCTCTTGTCGACACCTTCCAAAATTTCCCATGAGCCGTCTGCCTGTTGCTGGCGGCGCGCGTAATGTCCGGTTGCTATTGCGTGAAAGCCCGCCGAATTTGCCAGCGCGAGAAGAACGCCAAACTTCATTTCGCGATTGCACATCGCGTCCGGATTTGGAGTGATCCCGGCCTGGTACCCGGCCAAAAGATATTGTACCACTCTCGCCCGATATTCCTGCATCAGATTGATGACTCGAAAGGGTATCTCCAGGGCTTTTGCCACCGCCCGCGCATCTTCGATGTCTTGCCGCCAGGGACAATCTCCCAAGATGTTCTCCTCGTTGATCCAGTTCTTCATATAGGCGCCTTCGACAGGCAGACCTTGCCTGCGCAGAAGGAGGGCAGCAACGCTGCTGTCCACTCCGCCAGACATTGCGACAAGAACGCGTTGGAGGGATTCAGACACGAGAGAAAGTTTCGGGTGCCAAGGTCAATATCTGTGGATGAGCTGATGTGTCCCAGCCCTGCCGCTCAGCTTCAGACATTTCATACTAAGACAGGTTCTTCAGGCATCTGGATACCCTCACCGCCGGAAAACGGTGCGGCCGTCGAATGCTCGTGCCAAGGTGAGTTCGTCCGCGGTCTCCAGCCCGGATCCTGCCGGCAATCCCTGGGCCATCCGGGTGACGCTGACTCCCTCCAGGCTCAACATATCTCCGAGGTAACTCAGGGTCGCTTCACCTTCCACGTCAAGGCTGAGGGCAAATATCACTTCGTGCAGTTGATCCTCCTTCACCCGGCGGACCAGCGAATCAATCCGAAGATCCTCCGGACCAACATGATCCAAGGGCGACAATCTTCCGCCAAGAGAATGGTAGAGGCCGCGGAACACTCCGCTCCGTTCCAGCGAAAGGATGTCCGTCGCCTGTTCGACCACACACAGGCTGTGCGCGTCACGCCCAGGATCAGAGCAGATGGCGCAGAGGTCGGCCTCAGAAAAGAATCCGCATCGCACACAAGACCGAATCCCTGAGACCGCTTTGACCATCGCCTCGGCAATTTGATCCGCATGCGCTTCCTTTCTCTGGACCATCCAGAGGGCGATACGCTCCGCGCTCCGCGGCCCGATTCCGGGCATTCGACGCAGCTGCCGGATCAGATCCTGGATCAGAGAGGGATAATCAATCCGTGGCATAGTTCCATTCCGGAGTTGCAGCTCTGCCTCGCCTGCAGGCTCAATATTCGGGGTTCGGCTCAGATCGATCGCGAGGACTCTGCCTCCTTCGCCTGCCGATAGAATTCAACAACGCGTTCACTCAGGTATTTGTCGGGATTTTCGACCGCAGAGATCGGAACACTGAATTTTAGGTTAGTGTCTCGGTCCCTTAAGAGCTTAAGCCCGTAAGGATAATCCTTGAATAAATCGTTGCAGAACTCGGTAACATTGCTGCCGGCTTCCCTGGCGAGTGCAACAATCTTAAGTACTGCATCTTCTTCGATTTCGAATCGGACACCATATTTCTGAGAGAAGACGGATGCGAACTGGCGGACCATCTCGGCTTGATTCAACTCAGCTTCCGCTGCCGCCCGATTCAGAAGTTTTCTTAGCGTGCCCGCCGGATCGTTGACGAGATCGACATTGATTTCCAAGGTGCGCACTCCTGACCCGGGCAGCTCGAATTTAAAATCTCGAAATAACCGATCACAGACTGTGACCAAGCCGCGCGCACCTGTCTTCTCCGCCGCCGCCTGGAACGCTATCTCCCGCAGCGCCGCATCCTCAAATAGTGCATCGATCCCGAACGCCTCAAATGCCCGCGTATATTGCCGGATCACGCTACCCTCGGACGTCTTCAAGATGGCAAAGAGATCGTCGGCAGATAATTCGTGACACACGACTCGCACCGGCAATCGCCCGATGAACTCCGGCTCAAGCCCATAGTCGATAAAATCTCGTGTAGTTGCCGCCGACAACGCGTCAGCGCGATCCATGGGAACGGGCGCATTTCCGAATCCGATATTTGCCTGCCGCAACCGCCGCTCGACCTGCTCCTGCAGCCGGTCAAAAGCGCCGCTGCAGATAAACAGAATATGGCGCGTGTTAATGACCTCTTTCTTTGTTTTGCCTCGGCGCTGGAACTCCATGGCAGACTGCAGCTGGGACTGAAGATCCATCGGATTTCGCAATGGCACTTCGGTTTCTTCCATCAACTTCAAGAGAGTGGTCTGAACTCCTCGGCCGCTCACGTCGCGACCGGTGATATTGGAGCTGGTCGCGATCTTATCGATCTCGTCAAGATAGATGATACCATACTGCGCAACCTCCACGTTTCCGTCTGCTTTTTGCACGAGTCCGCGAACGAGATCTTCGACATCGCCCCCGACGTAACCGGTTTCGCTGAACTTTGTGGCATCCGCTTTGACAAACGGGACACCGATCAGGTCTGCGATGTGCTTAACCAGGTACGTTTTTCCCACGCCGGTGGGTCCAAGCAGCAGAACGTTTCCCTTGCTGTATTCAATTCGCGTGGCCGCTTCCGGATCTTCTTTTTCGAGGCGGTAGATACGGTTCACATGGTTGTAATGGTCGCAAACCGCGATAGACAAGGTCTTCTTTGCTTCGGCCTGTTGGATGACAAAGCGATCCAAGTGCGCTTTGATCTGCTTCGGGGTCGCATTGAACTGAAAAGGGTCCAGAGACTCCTGCCGCTCCTCCGGCGGATCGTCAGTCGAAGCCTGTTGAGTAAAAGCGGAGACCGCCACGTGGTCGCCGAAATTCGCCTTCATGAACTCCTG
>JAFAKL010000487.1 GCA_019235445.1 Verrucomicrobiota bacterium
CCATACCAGCACGATAGATCCGCATTCTGCCCGCATGTTAGGGCCAGACACTTTAACGCGCAGTGGAGAATGGAGCGAGACTGGTAAAGGCAAAAACGGTGAGGATGTCCCAATCAAGGGCTATTGGTGAGAGATTGATACTCGTCAGGGCGATGGATGGAAGGTCTGTGTGTTGACCGGGAACCTGACCGCGGACAGTTGGGCACTCATTTACAAGAGTTTTGGACTGCCACCAGCCGCGACGCCGTCTCCGACGGCCAGCCCTAGCAACCAATAGCATCCTGATCCGCGCGGTGACGCCGGATGTTTTTTGCGTCCTCTACTTGTCGGAACGTTAACGGAATATCGGTTGGATGTGGTTAGCACGCGTATGTGCGGAAACCGTTTCCTTGTGCAGTGTGAGGACTACGCGGATCGCATCTTGCCAGATACCAGCCTGATCAAGACGAAAGTCTTTCGGATGAAAGAGGTGGAAAAAGTAGCTGTCTCATATTTGGAGGATCCATTTTTCAAGGTGTAAGCCATGCCCGACACCTCACAAAACAACCGGCTGGAAAAGCGCGAAGCATTAGACCTGCGCTGTTTCACAAGTTAACCTCGGGCGATCCCGAAAGTTTCGTCAGTCAGTTTTTTGTGTTGCTCGCGCATGTGATGAACCATTCCGGCAACGGAAGCCAGGCGCCGGAGAAACCGCAAGTACCTGGAACAACTGAACGCCACTCAAGGCAACATCCTAAAACGCCTTCGCACGTTGCCCGATTCGCCCGCCGGCGGTGAGACTTGGGGCAAACGCCTGGCTTGGCAGGTAGGCATTGGCCTCGGGCTCCTGTTGATCGGATTCCTGGCCGGCTCACTACGCAGCGCACGGCAGGCGAACGCCCGCGTGGATGCTATGATTGCTGCGATGCCGACCGCCGCACGCGCTTGCTTGTACTTGGAATCTCACGGCGGATCTATCTCTCTAGGTCCCATCAACGAAGCTGATGGGACACGACGCCAAGGGATTATTGTAGTGCCCGGTGGCCTCCATCTTGATACGCCGTGGACAAGCACGGACGGCGCAACAGTTATTCCGATACGGTAGCCTTTTTCTGGAAAATCGAGGTGGAGGCGGCACGATACGCGGCCGAACTGGGCGCGGACGGTGCAGGTGTCCAGTGTGCTCCGCGCGAGGTGCGAACTATTGAGCGAATTGTGCGGGGCGGAAGTGCCATGGCGTAAAAACCTTACCTAAATCTAAAGACCATCGTCAGGGTTGCGATCCGGGAGCCGCAACCCTTGGTTCGGTGGGTTCGCAGCCGGACCGTCGCGAAGGTCTTCACGTGGCGAGTGTCTACCTTCATTAATTGCCATCCCTTTGCCGTAAGAAAGCCTGCACCTTCTCCAGAGCGTCTTGGGCAGCGCTAAAATCGGGTTTCAATCGCAAGGCTTCTTCAAACTGCTCAATAGCTTCGTTTAATTGCCCCTTCTGAGCAAGAGCCACTCCAAGGGTGTAATGGGCTGGAACAGAGTTGGGGGTTATATTCAGCGCCTTCTGGAACTGCTCTATGGCTTCATCCAGTCTCTTTTTTCGGAGCAGGGCATTACCGAGGTTGAAGAGGGTTTCCGGCTCCAGGTTTATTTTCAGCGCCTCTTGGAATTGCCCGATCGCCTCGTCCAGTCTTCCTTCTTGAAAGAGCGTATTTCCGAGGTTGATGTGGGCGGGCGCATAGTCTGGCTGGGTTTTCAGCGCCTCTTGGAATTGCCCGATCGCCTCGTCCAGTCTCCCTTCTTGAACGAGGGCATTTCCAAAATTGTAGTGTGCCGCCACATAATTGGGATTGATCGCCAGCGCCTTTTGGTATTGTGCAAAAGCATCCTCGGCTTGCCCTTTTTGAAAGAGAGCCAAGCCAAGTATGTAGTGAGCCTTCTCATCGGTGGATTTGATTTCCAATGCCTTTTGGCACTGGGCAATGGCCTCGTCCAACTTCCCTTTTTGCAAGAGGTAATTTCCCAGATTATTGTGCCCCACCAAGCAACCCGGATTCTTGAGCACCGCATCGGTCCAGAACGTCTCGTCGCTTTCATAAGCCGAAGCCCTTTCCCAAGTTGTCATTCCGAGAATTAGCAAGGGGCAGGCACATAGGGCTCGGGCGAGCAGTGCCGGCTTTTTCGGAATGACGAAACCCGAAAGCCGGGCCAACCCCGCTCCCGCCAACGCCAGAGGTCCGATACTGGCCAGATATTGCAGATGATCAAATACCAGAGAAATCCGGAAAATTGTATTGTCGAGCAAACCCATTGCCGGCAGCAGGGCCACCACAAAATAGGCGAACGCAAAAAAACAGGCCTGAGACCAAGCCTCGTGTCTAAGCCACAAAATAGATAAAATAGCGATCGCAGCGAGCAGTGGCAAATACGAAATCCATTGCCCGGCATCGGTCTGCCAGCGCGGATAGACGGTCATGAGTGGATGGGGGAAAAGCAGCTTGCTTAAGTAAAACCAGAGGGCCTCACCTGCTGCGGCTATGCGCTCCGGCCAGGTCCTGGTCCATTGCGGATCAGGGGCTTCCGCCAGTTGCAACCCTTGGGTCCACATGGCCAGCGCGGCGGCGGCGATCGCTATGAGAAAAAAGGGGGCCGTCCTCCTCACGTGGCGCCAGGATAAGCGGCCCTCTATCCACCAGGCGCACAGGCAAAGAACAAATGGTAGAATCACTGTGGAGGACTTGGCCGCCATCGCCAGGGCGGCGAAAAGCAGGCTAAAACTATATTTTAGTCCTCCTCCCGCGATTCGTTCGCCGGATTC
>JAFAKL010000163.1 GCA_019235445.1 Verrucomicrobiota bacterium
TCTCCGGTCCACCATGTCGGCGAGCGCTCCAGCAGGAAGGGTGAAGAAAAGGAAAGGGAGCGCAGCCACGGTGGACATCAGGGAGATCAAAAAAGGCGACGCGGTAAGGGTGTTCATTACCCAGGTCGCCGCTGTGTCGTGGGCCGCAACGCATGTTCCGGAGACGAGACTAGCAATCCACAACTTTCTGAAAGTTGGATTTCGCAACGCACTCCAAGTCGAGGCGGTGGCCGTCGTCATAAACCAATTCGATTCCTTCGGTAGCCCCAAAATATCACAAGCGAAAGCGCCATTTACACGGATATCGACCCGAAGGGGCCAGAAGCTTCCGAAGATAGGAGGCCAGCGTTCTCGAGGCGCGTTCCACTGGAATGCATGAGCGCACGGAAGCGTCGCATACGCCTCGGAGATATCGACAGAATTCTTTAATGCGCGCTGAAAGCGCCGAAGCCAAGCACGCGCATCCCGAACCCGAGTTCTGAGCGTCCCAGTTCCGGGACACTCAGACAGAAACTTGCCTCCCATCAAAGACCTGCACGGAGCCAGCCGGCCCTGCTTTTCGCGGAACTATTGCGGATCACGCGCACTCTGGCCCTATTTTGCCTGAAAGAATGCTCCCATTCCAGCGGATCCCGATCGTGGCATGGTGCCTGCTTCTACCCAGAATTGAATTCGGTAACCAAACCTCTCGATGAAAACTTCAGACCAGCTTCGGACAATCCAGATCAGCCTCAGCCTGGTCACCCTGGCTCTCGGATTCTCGGCCCTCGGATTTAGCTCCCTGATGAACATACAGGCAGGCCAAGCCACCAGCATATTCTCCGCTGAGCATGCTTACTCGCTCATCGGCAGCGTTTTCAGTTTCCTGGTCGGTTCTACCTTTCTGGTGGCCGCCCTCACCTTCAAAGGAGTGAAAACTGAATCTGAAAGGTTGATTGGACGAATGGACGCCAATCTGCTGTCGTGACGACTGAGTATTTTATGGTGTGGCAAGTTGCGGGTCGATGGGCCCCTTTGGTCAACCATGATGGTAAGTCGCCAAGCGATTTTACAAGGTAGTGCTTGCATACCTTCGACATTTAAGACGTCTATGAAAGCAGGTCCACTGCCGGTGCATGGGGAAAAAAAGCGATAAATCCATCCGTTTGTTCCATCCCCACCGGATGGCACTCACAATTGACATTTAACAGCGATGATTAAAATCCCCCGAAGCGGAGATTTGATTGCTAGTACTTTCTCCAATGCGGCCAACTCCGAGTCGCCTGTTATTTTAAATGTTTGGGTTAAGAGGAGGGTCTTTCCGCCATCGGCTAGTTGGCGGACCACAATCAACCGGGCATCGTGTCCATCCCTGGTGCGAAAAGCAACAGTCGAAACTAGCACTAACTAGTACTAGTTGTGTCCCATGACTGGACCACCGAGCGTGAATCGTGTACCGCCCGGTAAGTTTTTCTTCCTTAGTTTCTGGTTGATCATCGATGCGAATCAGCTCAGTCCTGGTAAACGCCGGACCTCGTGTTTGGATGGTTAGCAAATTTGGCGACTGACTGTAAGTCGATGTGAGCTGTATACCGTGGCGGCCAGCTTGCGTTCGATCCATGGAATTCCCAGACGCTTCAGCATTGCATCCGAAGAGTTGCAAGAACGAAGATCAAGTACCCAGGTCCCGCTAAGCGCCTACCTCGTGGACATCAGGCGCTTCCGCTTTAGCTTTTCCCTTTCGCTCTGAAAATTTCTCGACCAGGTAGAACAGCACTTGCCGCCTTTCTCCCAGAACCAATTCAGGCGACGAGTGTCACACGACCGGTGTCGAGGCTGTAAATTCCTCCCGCAACGTTCAATTTCCCTCCTCGCACAGCGTCGCTCAGGATCGGGCCTGCCGTTTTTAGCCTTTCCACATTGAGGATGACGTTCTGTTTGATGGAATTGTCGAGCAGATCGCCGGCCTGATCCTGCGCGGCCTTCACTGCCGGCTGTATAGCATCGATGAGCAACGGAATGTGACCCGAAAATTCTTTGCCATCCTTCACCGCCTTGACTGCGGCATCTACGGCACCGCACTTGCTGTGCCCGAGAACCAGGATGAGGGGTGTGCCAAGCACTGCGACGGCATATTCGAAGCTGGCGATCGAATGGTCATCGGCGAAATTGCCGGCAACGCGGCAGACAAAGATGTCCCCGCGACCGACATCGAAAACGTATTCTGGTCCTACACGCGAATCTGCGCATCCCAGAATTCCGGCGAACGGATTCTGTCCAAGACCTAGTGCAGGACGTTCGCTAATGAAATCGTGAGGCTTCATTTTTCCTCCCATATAGCGGTCATTTCCTTCCATCAGGCGCTCAAGTGCCTCATTGGACGAAAGAACGTTTTGCGGTTTCGGAGGAGCATTGATCTCCTCGGCTTGAGATCGCGTAAGAAAGCCAGAGCTAAGTACGGCAGCGCTTGCGAGTTTAAGAAAACTGCGGCGTGCCAGATCTGCGGAATGGGTCGCTGAATGGTCACCACATTGTGTGCACATAGGCGTGAGGAATATTACGTGTTGATGCTTTGATTTGAAAACATGAATGGCAAGCCAATTTTCCTTCCACACCGTAACAATGTTGAGTGTTGCAGAACTGCAAGATTCATTAAGCCTTTTTATGGGACATTAGTCCCATGAACTCGCCTCCGATTCGCCAGGCGGCGCAAGATTTCCCGGGCGTAGCTCTCAGCGCGGGCAAACACTACTTTGTAAACCTCACAGTAGGGATCCTTCGCCATTATCGTGCCTCGCTCGCTGTAGGTTCGCACCGGGCAACCACCGTGACAGACTGAAAGATAGCGGCAGGAAAGGCAATCTTCGTCCTCCACCAGACGTTTCGGCCGCTCGACAAAGTCGCGACGCGCCCAGCTTGTCTTGAGCATCCGCGTCAGGTCGGGTTCGCGGAAGATGTTGCCAAAGAAATATTCGGGATAGCTGGTGACCCAACAGTCGCATTGGGCAACTGAGCCCTTGGAATCCACCGAGATAAATTGATTTGAGCAATTTTCCTTCCAAATGCAGGGCAGGCGACGCGCTGCCTGACCGGTAAAGTGGTCGATTAACGCGTCGAATGGACCCAGCACCACACCGGAATCGCGTCCCCTTTCCATCCAGACGTCGAAAAGTCCCCCGAGGAATTTGGCTAGTTCATCCGAATCCAGTCGAAATCCGCCTTCGAGCTGGCCGGCCGGACCTCCCGGAAAAGGGGTGTTGACCTGAAAGTCGTCGAGCCCGAGTTCTTCCGTGAAATAGCGGTAGAACTTCTCTGGTCCCGCTTCGAGACTGGCCTGGTGCAGTACGGCAATGACACCAACCTTGATTCCGGCCGCTTTTGCCTGACGAAGCCTTCGAGTCCAGAGTTCTGTGTATGCCTTCGCACCGCCCTTAAACAGCTTCCGGTGCACGTTGGGGTAGTCCATCGAGGTTCCGAGCGAATTTTTGAACATCCCGCGAATCACGTCGTTCCATGCTGGCGAGTAGCTGACGAGATTTGTCTGTAGATAGTGGGTAAACCTGCG
>JAFAKL010000443.1 GCA_019235445.1 Verrucomicrobiota bacterium
CCGGACATCGGCGTTCAGTCTTCAGCGGCTGCACCGTCCTCAAGCAACGCTTCGACCTCCTCGTCAGAAAGGGCATCGAAGTTCACCTCTTCCGGGGGCGCAGATTCCGGAACAGCAGTGCTGACGGTACTTGGCGCGAGCGGGCCCGCGCCCCTCTTTGCCCCCATGTGCTCAGCAATCAGTGCAGTGATCTGGCCGATGGTACGGGCCCTCATCAAGCTGGCCTGTGGCAACGCCACGCCCAGAGAGCCCTCGATCGAGTTTTCGATCTCAACCCCCATGAGCGAATCCAGGCCCAGGTCCGTGAGCGGCTGATCATCGCGCAGGGTGTCTGGCTTGACACGCAATACCGACCCTACCGCATCGCGCACCGCCTGCCCGATAATCCCCTCCATTTCTTCCGGGGCTGCTGATTCGATCCTCAGGCGCAAATCGCTGGGCGCCCCGTCCGTCTCCTGGCATTCGTCGGCGGTGACTATACGCTCCACCAGCGGATTTTCCTGCATGCCCCGGAAAAACTGCCGCCATTTGGTCCAATCGACGCGAATTGCCATCACCTGTGTGCTGCCCGCCGCCAGGGATGACTCCAGCAGCGCCATGACTTCTTGGGGCGAGAGCTCCGTCGTCCCTTGGCGGGCCAGGAATTCGGCGACCCGCTTGTTGCGCGCGACGTAACCCTCACCTCCCAGCACTCCCCAATTCATCGTCAGCGCTGGCAAGCCTGAAGCTCGCCGGTAATGGGCCAGCGAGTCGAGGAAAGCATTGGCCGCACCATAACTGCCTTGCGCCGGGTTGCCAAAAATGCTCGAAACAGAGGAGAACATGACAAAACAGTCCAGATCGGAACACCGCGTGGCGTTATGTAGCAACCATGCCCCATGGGCCTTTGGAGCCATCACGTTCCGGAAACGATCGCGGGTCAGCGAAGGGATTGGTGCATCGTCGATGACCATGGCCAGGTGGAACAGTCCCTTCAGTGGCCGGCCGGCGGAATGGATCTCTGCCATCAGGCGTCCGACATCCTCTGATGAGCTGATATTTGCGCAGACGACTCTCACTTCGACCCCGAGCTGGCGGAGGCTTTGCACAAAAGACTCTGCCTCGGCCGTGGCCGCGCCACTGCGACTGGTCAGAACGAGGTGACGAGCCCCGCAATCGACCAGCCATCGTGCCAGCACTTTTCCGAAGCCGCCGAATGCTCCTGTAATTAAATAGGATGCCTCCGGGTTGATCGCGAAGATTGGCCTGAGCGGTTCTCCACGCCGGGGAAGAAACGCCTCCGGGAATGCCACTACCACTTTACCGATGTGCTTTCCCTGTGCCATCAGGCGGAAAGCCGAATCGACGCGGCAGGCGGGAAAAGAACGAAACGGGAGCGGACAGAGGGCGCCGATCTCAATGAGCCCGGAAATTTCCTGCAACATCGTGCGGGTTAACGCCTGATCGCCGGCAAAGACCGCGTCCATCGCGATCACATGAAAAGAGGCGTTGCGCCGCAGTGGCCAAAGTGGGATTCGGGCATTCTGATAAATATCGCGTTTGCCGAGTTCGATGAAGCGGCCGAATTCTGCCAAACAGGAAAGGCCCATGGGAATGGCTTCGGCGGCGAGCGAGTTCAACACCACGTCCACTCCGTGCCCGCCGGTCAATCCCATCACGGCGTTGGCAAAATCAGCCCGGCGCGAATCGATAACATTCTTTACGCCGAGCGTCTCCAGCAACGCGCGTTTGACGGGGTTGCCGGCCGTGGCGATTACTTCCGCCCCAAGATGGTGTGCGATCTGGATCGCGGCCATGCCGACCCCGCCCGCACCTGCCTGCACGAGAATACGTTCACCCTTTCGCAAGCGAGCGACATTCTGGAGCGCGTGCCAGGCTGTCAGGAAAACGACCGGAAGCGTGGCTGCTTGCTCGAAGGATATCCCGGCCGGGATTCGGCGGACGTTGCCTTCCCGCGCCAGCGTGGAGGAAGCGAGCCCGAACAGGGCGAGCCCGAACACTTTGTCACCGGGTTTTACATGGTGCACCCCGGTTCCGACCGCTTTGACTATACCGGCCACCTCGTCACCGAAGATTCGAGCGTCCGGTGCTTCGCCGGGATAAAGCGCGAGCGCCTTGAGCACGTCGCGAAAGTTCATTCCGGACGCTTTCACCTCGATGAGCACCTCTTCAGCGCCGCAGGCTGGCAGGAGAAAAGGCACGAAGTGCAGGGTGTCAAGGTGGCCTCGTTCGCGGGATTCCAGCCGTAGCGGTACGGTGGGGTTGTGCCGTTCTTCCTCGAGTGACCGACCACGCGCCAGGCGCTGAACGTAGCGGGCTTCTCCTCGGATGGCAATTTCACGCTCGGCATCCTCGCGTAGCAGCTCACTCCACAGCAACGAATGATCGGATGGCGACGGTTGCGGCGGCAAGTCGATCCCGCGTGCGGAGAGGCTTGGATATTCATTCCGGATGACGCGCAGCAACCCAATGAGAGGTGCTGGCGCAGCGGCAATGGCATGTCGCGCTTGTCCTGCGGGCTGGGCTCCGCGCGTGATCAAGTCGATGCGCAGTTTTGCTGCGATCCTGAGTTCTTCCAGCGCTTGGACCAGATGGAGCAACGCGTCGGTGCCCATCAGCACCCCGTCTTCCCGGCCGTCCGGACTCTGCACGTCAAGACTCCACAAATAAACCAATCGTTCGGGTGGAGCATCCGCGCATCCGTGAAAGAGCCTTTTCCAGTCCTCCAGCGCCTCTGCGCGCAAGGTGACTGCGTTGGTTTCAACCATTGTAAAATGGTCGCCCCGACGGGCGACCCGGCAGCGGGCTCCGGCCGCGTTGAGTTGGGCAGCCAATTTGTCGCCGAGACCCGAGGCGTCCGCGAAGATGAGCCATGATTTGTGCGCCGGCATCTCCGTGGGAGTCTCCGGAACAGAACGCGGCGGGGATCCTCCTTCGTGCCAGGCTTTACGAGCTAGCAGACCCATCTGGCCTTCACCTTCACTACCCTGCAGTCCGGGAAGTGAAGCGGTTTCGGCAAACCCGGCCTCCCGCAAAACCATTTCCCATTGGCTACGTTTCAACAACGGATGGTGCGGACGCAAATCGCGATCTTTGAAGCGCCACCAGCCAGACATGAGACCGAAGACTGTCTCCGTCCAGAGTTGAGGACTGGCGACGTCCATGAACATCAGATTTCCACCCGGCGCTAAAAGTTCGTGAATATGCCTTAGGGTTGATTGCAGATCGCTGACCGCATGAAGCACATTGGTGCCAATAACGAAATCAAACTCTCCGGCCTCAAAGCCTTGGCCGAGGCCGGACTTCTCTAGATCAAAAACCCTGTAATCCACCGTGGAAAATCCAGCCAGCTTCTGCATGGCACCGCTGAAAAATGCCGAAGACACATCGCTGAACACGTAGCGGTGCAAACCCCGCTCGATCAGAGGCAGCACGTGAGAAGTCAATCCCGCCGTTCCGGCTCCGATCTCCAGGATTTGTAACCCGCGGCCCTCCGGCAAATCGAGGGCCGCTTGCTGTACGGCTGCAGTAATGGCCGCCAACCAATGACTGGTATAAAGGCCCTCGCCGTAAAACTGATCCAATAACTCCGCCGAGGATCCGGCGAACAGCACCTGAATGGCATCTTTTTCCCCCCGCAAAATCGGACCCAGTTCGGCACAGGTCGCAGCGCAAAGCAGACCCTCGGACAGCTGGCCCGGATATTTGGATAAGAACGCGCGCAACCTTTCCTGGGCGGAATCCGCGGCACTAGCAAAAGAAATCGTGGGCCAATGGCTGTCCCGCTCCTTAATCAGCCAGCCTCTCTTGGCTAGTCCGGCGACCAGGCGTTCGAACACCGCTCGCATCGGCTCTGCTACCTTCAGGACCTCGGCGGTAAAGCCTCGGCCCGGCGCCAGAAGGGCTGCCATTTCCCGCAAGCCGCGAGCGAGTAGTGCTGCGGCGAGCTCATCTTGGGCTGCCATGGCTTCCTGGAGCTCAACTGGACCGCGGAGAGCAATCACTTGGTCCAGCGCTCCTTGCGCCGCGTCTCGCAACTGCTCGAGCGGCACCGGTTTTTGATCATTGAGACGTACCCGGGAGGGTGTGCGTTCCCAGGCGAGGTGGTAAAGAACATTGCGGCTTCCTCCCAGCTGGGAAGGCCGGTGCGCTCCGGACATGCTGATCGCGCGGAAGCCATCGATCAGCGCGCAAGGCTTCCCTGTGCCATCGTACATCTCCAGACGGCCTTCGACGCACTCCTCATTGCATTGCTGCACGGTTGCGCGGACCAGGCTGGACGCTCCCGGTGATCGAAGAAAAAGAATCCTGGCGAAACGCACCGGCAGTCTCAATCGAGCCGTGCGGGCCTCCAGAGACGCGGCCCCGGCTGAAAAGATTTGCAACGCTCCATCGAACAGAACGGGATGCATGGCATACTCCGGCGCGCGTCCGGCAGTCGCCTCGGATAAAGAGACTCTGCCCGCCGACTCGCCGCTTCCAGCCGAAAGCTCACAGATAGGCCGGAATTCCTCCCCATACCGAAGTCCCATGTCGTTCAGGTGGCGATAAAAGTCCTCCACCTTTACCGGCTCCATTCGTGACGCTCCATGGCGCTTCCAGCCGAAAGACGAAAAGCCCCCTTCGGTGCGCTCGCCGCGCATTGTGCCCATGACGTGCATCGACCAGGCAGCGCCCTGGTTGAACTTGCTCTGGATCGAGAATGTGCGCTCATCCGGATCATAGGAGAGCTGCAAGTGCAGTCCTGAGACAGGGTCCGGCAAGATGAGGGGCTTCCGTATCTGAAAGTCCTCGACGACGAAGGGTCTTCCATTAAATAATTGTGTTCCGGCTTCCAGCGCCATTTCCACGAATGCAGAAGCGGGAAAGAGGACCAGATTTTCGACTTTGTGATCCTTCAGAAAGGTCATGTGCCGGCCATCGAGCCGCACGATCCACGTCGGAGTGGCCTGGGGCAGTCGGACATCCAGCAATCCGCGCCCACCAAGGCCAAGACGCCCCTCGCGCCAGTCGGTGGACTCATTCCACCAGCGGGTTTTGTCCCAGGGGTACACCGGCAAGGTGAGCAGCCGCCGAGATGGGGTCACTTTCGCGAAATTCAACACCGCCCCCAGACGGTGAAGTTCCATCGCGGTCTCGAGCATGGATTCGTGTTCGCATTCTCGGCGTGCAGACGAGAGTACGGGTGCCTTGTCACCGCGTTCGGCGAGGCATTCCTGAATGGAATGAACCAAGGCGGGGTGGGCGCCGATTTCCAGCCAGAAGTCGATCCCCGCCTCCGTCAACGCATTGATCGCGGGGGCAAAGTGAACCGGTTGGCGTACTCCTCTTCCCCAATGGACGGCATTGCACGCTGCGCCGGCGCAACGCTCGCCCGTCACCGTGCTGAAAAAGGGCACCGTCTCTGCCTGAGGCGTGAGATCTGGCAAAGCCTCTTCTAAGGCCTGCGAAGCGGGACGCATTAAGGGATGATGGAACGGGTGATCCACTTGGACGAACCGTGCAAATACCCCTTTGAGTTCCAGTTCGGCCGCCATCGCCACCAGGGACAACCGGGATCCCGCGATCGTCAGTGATCGAGGTCCGTTGAACGCGGCGATCGCTGCCGTGCGGTCATGCCGGGCAATCAGTGCGGCTGCCGCCTTCTCGTCTAGACCAACGGCAAGCATCGTTCCCTCGCCTCGCGCACAATGATCCATCAGCCGCGCGCGAAGAACGATTACCCGTGCTGCTTCCTCCAGACTTAACACTCCTGCAACGCAAGCTGCCGCCACCTCGCCGACACTGTGGCCAACAAGAGCGTACGGCTGAACTCCCCAGGATTTCCAAAGTTTCGCCAGCGCCACCTGCATGGCAAAGATGGCCGGCTGCGCGATCTCCGTCCGATGCAATTGGGAAACTTCCTCCGTGCGAGCAAGCTCCTCCAGCAAGGAAAACTGCCCCCAGTGCCGCATCGCTGTATCGCAACGTTCGAGGGTTTGCCGAAACACGGGCTCGTGGCGCGTGAATTCGCGACCCATGCCCCACCATTGCGGACCTTGCCCGCTCATGACGAAAGCAATGCGTGGCGGCTGATTTCGCCGAGGCGTAAAGGCGAAGCGGACCTTGCCGTCGCGCTGGGTTGCCGCGTATCCGCTAAGCTCCTGGGCCACTTCGCCGATCGATTGGGCAACGAGCGTGAGCCGGTAGGGATGGTGATTGCGCCTGGCTCCCAATGTATAAGCGAGATCGGCCAGGACAGGGGAGTTGCCGTTTGCATTGGACCGCTCATCCAACCAGTCCTTCAGGCGCAATGCTGAAGCTCGCAGAGCGCCCTCGGTTCGAGCAGAAAGCACCAACGGCCACGCACGAAGACTATGGGTCGCGGATTGATCCTGCTGGGGGCACGCCGGCGCCTCCGTCAGGAGCACATGCGCGTTGGCACCACCAAAGCCGAATGAATTGACACCGACCACCCGCGCACCGCCCGTTCCTCGAAAGGGTTCCAGCACCGTAGGCACGCGGATTTTGAGCCCCTGGAAGTCGATGTTCGGATTGGGCGTTTCGAAATGCAAGCTGGCCGGAATGCGTCGGTGCTTTAGCATCAGCAGCGCTTTGATCAGGCCGGCGACTCCCGCCGCTGTCTCCAGGTGACCCAGATTTGTTTTCACGGATCCGATAAGCAGTGGAGTCTCCTCGGAACGGTCTTCGCAAAGGGCCGCCGCAAGCGCGTGAGCCTCAATCGGATCGCCTACAGCAGTGCCGGTGCCGTGAGCTTCAACAAATCCGATCTCAGACGGGGCAATGCCTGCGTCCGCGCATGCGTCCCGCACGAGCTGAGCTTGCGCCTCCGAACTGGGAAGCGAAATCCCGTTCGTGTGGCCGTCCTGGTTGAGCGCCGTGCCGATGATCACGCCATGGATGGGGTCACCATCGGCTACCGCCTGCGATAGCCGTTTCAGAAGGACCATGCCGGCTC